>JBAZOY010000019.1:0-38560 GCA_041648505.1 Syntrophales bacterium
GTGGTACAGCTATGAAGTGCACATGATTACTCATCAAGCACCAACCGAGAATTGTCACCCCAAAACAAGCCGTTTCCTCCTTAATAAATTGCAAGTAGTTTTGCCTATCATCATCGCTTTGAAATATATCCATGGAGCGGACGCCCCGCTGCGTAATGTGGTGCGGATAGCCGACTGCTATAATCCTTGATATACGGGCCATGAAAAAACTTATCAGTATTAAACCGGAAGGTCAATAATAATAGGTATTATGTCCCCGGAATATCCTCCGAGAAACAGCTTTGGCCGTTGCATAGCCCCACATGTTCGAGAGGTGTGCATTCCCTTCAGCGTTCCAATTTCCGATTATATTGCTTTTGGGGTCTATTAATTTTATGCGAAGCTTCATCGAGGCATTCCAATTTCCAAGAGTGAAAAATGAGCGATGTTCAATAATATCAATATGCAAATTATAAAGGGACCGATTTCCAATTATTTTTTCCGGAGATAAAGCGCTCAATATTTGCCCTTTTATTGCTTGGATTAATTCATCCGAATTTTCTTTTTCCGCACGCAAATCATTTACCTGTACACGAACAAGGTCCGCTGGCATTCCTGCCAAACTATATTGTGTTCCAATAGGCTGTGGAGTGTACTGTTTTGTTTGAGCGCACCCTGTAAGGGCCACGATTAAAATGAAAAAGAATGAAAAGCGAGGAAAGTATTTTTTCATTGCCTCCTCCAACAATTGTATTTTTCGTCACAAGCACATAACGGAGCCGCGGCTGCCACCGCGTGTCGCCGCCTGCGGCGGCTGAACACGCGGTGATAGACACGGCTGGTAAAGGAGCGCAGCGGATTTACCAGCCCGAGTTGATGCGGTTGTTATACGCTCAATCAGATTCCCTTTTATTTTTGTAAAAAGCTACAAAGCCAATTCCGATGAAAGAAAGCAGTATGCCAAATGCCATAGTATATTTGTAGGGGAGAGCAAGCCTACCTTCATAATGACCACCACCATTTTTACTATCCTTCTTCCATTCTCCTTTTATAAGAACAATTTCACGATCTTGTAGACTCGTGTCATAAGAAACACCCTTCATGGCAAAAACCACTTTTGCTAATGTTGCTGAGGTTGTTATAGATGTAAAAGGGTATAATATTGAAGGAATGAAGACTCCAACGATTATAAGCAATACTCCAAACTGTTTTGTTTGAAACTTATCAATAAGGTTCATCATGCTGGGCCTCATACCAAATTTTATAGTCTATTAATAAAGAAGCAATTTTCGACTGTTCGACATTGTTTTCTATACTGATTTTTTTTATCCTTTCCTCGACCGAAGGTCTGTTAAATTTCGTTTTAAGGCGCTCAAATTCTTCTACAAAGTTCCGGGGACAGTATACATAATTAAATCTTTCTTACCTAAATTGTGTATACTGTCCCCGGAACTACCCAGGCAGCGACACGCGGTGACAGACGCGGCTCCGTTCATCCTGACCGCCTGCGGTCAGGATGAACGGAGCTAATCAGCCGCGCGGTTTTTTTGCGTCGGCTGCATTAGCCTGGTTGGGCAATCTTTTTTTAGGATGTCCGATGTCAATGGCTGCCCCCTATGTTTCTTCCCTTTGTCACTGTGGTCGAAGCTGTTATTTTTTCTCCATCCACTTATCATAAAAGTACCATATAACGAATATAGTATTCAAAATCGGGATTGTAGCTATAACTAAAAAGGCTGCTATTGCAGGAGGCGTTCCCCCCGAACCAACATGTCCACCCCAAAACCCCCTGCTTTGTCTTATTTCTTTATCGGAGAAAGAGATTATGATCATTATCATCAATGAAATAAAATAAATGACCTCCATTTGAATTCCTTTCAGTATGCACGAATTGTCTTATATAGTGCACATTAAGCGGATTAGCCCAAAAATAATATCTCACGGCCTTTTGCGATAATAGAGTCATTGCTCATTGTTCCGTGAATGCGTTTAATGCCTTTTTATCATGCTGTTGTTGGGCTCCCATTGTCATTGGCGTGATGGCCATGCGGAAACGATCTGGACATGGTTTCGCCTGCAACAGTTCCGGCTTGTGGTTCAAGGTATTCGCCCAGGCAGTGACTAGCCGCCTGGTGCCTTCTGGCATCTTCCAACCGAAGACAACGCTTGAAAGCATGGGCGCGTCGAACTCCACAAAGGAGTCGGGCTTTCCTGCAAAGAAACGCCATTCCTTCTCATTCTTCCAGTCCATAGACTTGCGACAGAGGTAGAGCCTAGCAAAGGCTAGCCGGTCGCCATTCTCCAACTCCCGTAAGGCGGCGAGGTATTCAGGAAGCCGCGGGAAAGAGAGACCGTACTTCACCTGGAAGCATCGCAGTTCGCCAGATACCTGATCACCCATGTATCGGGTATCGAAGCGTAGGACAAGTCCCTCATGATTGTCCGCGTAGTGCGACCACATCATGACGTTTTCCAGGTCGGAGCTGAGGCAGAGGACGCCTTGCTCATGCCCGACTTCTTTCACCCCCTGACGGATTCCCTGCTCCGCTTTATCAACGAATGCCGGGTCGGTATGGCGTCCTCTCCTGACGTTATCTTCTGCTTTCGCTCGCCTCTCCTCTGTCGTTGATTCAGGCGTTTCTTTTTCGACAAGGTGAATGAAGTAAGTAGTCCACCCAATCTTGCGTGGTCGCGCCGTGGCGAAGGTCTAGGCCTAGGGCGCAGTCGAAAAGGTCGTTGAAGCGGGCGGGGTCCGCGAAATGAAGTCGCCGGTTGACAAGAACGTCGCCGATTCGATCGAGACGCTTGCTCATGTACTTGTATAGGTATCTGGGTGGCTTCTTCATCGTCTCACAGCCCAACTACTGTATATATGGTTTCCAGATGAATTCTATCTGCCTCTTTCTGTCCGTATAACACGCAGCGCATCAATCGCAATAATTCTCATAAATTCAAAGCAATAGCTCAACAAAATGATTATCTTTGTTTCTTATATGGTTTCCATATAAAACACCTGTCTGATCTGCAAAAAGCATGTCTTTACCTGTGTCAGGACTCAGAGAACTTTTGAGCTCACGTTTTGAAACGTACATTTCTTGTCGAGAACTGTCAATGATTTAGTTCAAGAAGAATTAAATATCCACATTTGTAGAAAAACGACACAGAAAATGGTAAAAGCTGGAAGCTGGATATTAACCTGGACAGGAAGGATGGTAGTTGTACCTATATGGCATTGATCGGAATGTCTCCAAAATATCTTGAAACCTTTGGTCTAATTTTTCGAACATTGCGTTATCGAAATTATCGTCTATTCATTGGCGGTCAGTGCATTTCCCTGGTTGGTACCTGGATGCAGCAGGTCGCTATGAGCTGGCTTGTATACCGTTTGACTGACTCGGTCTTTCTCCTTGGGATCGTTGATTTTGCGGGTCAATTTCCCACCCTTCTTTTTTCACCGTTAGCAGGGGTTTTGTCCGACAGATGGAACCAGCGGCGAATCCTGGTTCTGACCCAATCTCTGTCTATGCTGCAGGCCTTAACCTTGGCAATTCTTGTCCTGACAGGTACCATTGCTGTTTGGCATATAATCTCGTTAAGTCTATTTCTTGGCTGTATTTATGCCCTTGATATCCCCACGCGACAATCATTTATTATACACATGGTCGATGACAAGAAAGATTTAGGCAACGCTATCGCCTTAAACTCCGCCATATTCAATGCTGCGAGATTCATTGGTCCTTCCATCGCGGGCATTTTAATCGCCCTTGTTGGAGAAGGGATTTGTTTTCTTATCAACGGTGTGAGTTATGTAGCGGTAATTGCCGCTTTGCTGTCTATAAATATCTCTCAGGTTACTCCGGGAAAAATGAACACCAACATTCTTCAGGAACTTAAGGAAGGATTTGATTATGCTTACGGTTTCAAACCTATCCGATTTATCCTCTTATTGCTTGCCTTAATGAGTTTCATGGGCCTGCCTTACGCAGTCCTAATGCCTGCATTCGCCCGAGACATCTTACATGGAGGTTCTCACACCCTCGGGTTCCTACTGTCGGCGACTGGTGCAGGAGCCCTGATAGGCGCCATTTATCTCGCATCAAGAAAATCTGTCCTTGGTTTTGAAAGAATCATTCCGTTGGGGGCAGGCATATTCGGCATAGCTCTGATCGGTTTTTCACTTTTCCATATCTTCTGGTTTTCTTTATTATTGCTGTTCATTATAGGCTTCAGCGTCATGGCCTGTGTCGCATCCAGCAACACGGTGTTGCAGACTATCGTGGATGACAACAAGCGTGGACGTGTGATGAGCTTCTTTGCGGCCGCATTTATGGGGGTGGCACCTTTAGGCAGTTTAATGGCAGGGACTTTGGCCGGGTTAGTCGGCATTACGAATACGATTATGGCCGGAGGTGTCTGCTGCGTTGTTGGTGCTATCTATTTTTCGAGAAAACTCTCTCAATTAAGGCCTATTATCCGCCCGATTTATGTGGAGAAGGGCATTGTGTAGACCCCTCTTGAAGTCGTTGCTTACACAATCTCCTTCTATCCGAATTAGAGAATTTTATAAATCAGCAGGCGCTTTCAGCGCTTTAATTTTACCAGATGATATGCCCCATTTGACCAGAGAACCTCCAGCTTCGGAAATATATTCTTCAATTCGTCGAAATGGTCTTTAGATTCAGTTACACAGTAAATCACGCCTTCCTGATCAACCCGCACCTTGAATTGTTCCACAGACAGGAAATAATGCGCCCGCTCTTCCGGGGGTAAAAACTGCATACCATAGCTCAATTCGCCGAAGTCCTCCACTACAGGGGTCCGTTTCTCGTTATAGGTGGCGATTCCGTATAGGAACATCTTATATTGATAAAGCTCGTGGTCCGCCGGGATCAGCCTGTTGATAGCTTGAGAGGCGGGGTATGAGGATTTGTAAGGAGTCAGGAATGCTGAAGCGGGAGGGAGCATCGAGATCAGAAAAAGTCCGGACAGCACATAGATTGTAACAAACCATCCATGATGATATCTTTTTTTAACCATATCGGGGACGAAGACAAACAGCATTTGGCAGAGTATGGGCAGGCTAATCAGCCACGCCCATTGCTGCAAAGGCATGATAGACAAGTCGCCGCCGATCCGTAAAACATCATGCAGGAAAAGTGGAAGCGAAAGCAGCACAATAAAAACCAGGGATTGCAGTGCTATGGGAAGCTGCAAAAGAAAAGACCGGAATCGTGTTTCGGGAAGAGGGGGCAAATAATCGTAATTTCTCAAAACGTGTCCGATCAGTACCGATAGCGGTAAGAACATCGGAGCAATGTATGGAACAAGCTTTGAAGAGGAAAACGAAAAGAACACAAAGATAAAAATGATCCATGTCCAAAGGAAACGCTTCCCCCGGAGGATCGGGAAGGAAAGCTTCTCCTTACGCACTATCGAAACGGCCCTGACCAGAAAAGCCGTCCACGGAAGGTAACCAATAATGAGTACCGGTACGTACATCAGGAGCGCATGATCACGCCCATGCATGCTGGTTGTATATCGCAAGAAGTGTTCTTGAATGAAAAAAAACCTCAGAAAGTCTTTATGCTCCTGCTGCACGAGAATTAGCCAAGGACAAGCTATTGCCAGAAATAGCAAAATACCCGCCGTTGATAAAAGTTCCACCGTGCGGTTCCATTGACCGCTGAAAACCAGCCAGAGCGTGAGAATAGCAAAAGGGAATACCACGCCGATCAATCCCTTGGTCAAAAAAGCCAACGCACTGGACAGATAAAGGAGATAAAGCCATGCTTTTTTCTCGGGGGCACCGGTGACATGGCGATATCCCGCCCAAACGGCCAAGCTGGTATAAAAAGTCAGCGGGATATCAAGAATGTTAAAGTTTCCGAAGATGAAAAAGAAGAGAGAAGTACCAAGCACTCCCACGGCATAAAGCCCCGTTGTCCTGTCACGCAGAAAAGTGCCCATACAATAGACTAACATTAGACAAGCCCAGGCACAAACACCTACGTAAAGCCTCGTCGTAAAATCATTCTCGCCGAAGAGTTTGAAGATGAGGGCAGAAGCCCAATAGGAAAGGGGTGGCTTTTCCAGATAGATCACACTGGCAAGGTGCGGCATGACATAATCACCCGAATCCACCATATTGTCCGATATTTCGAAATAACGACTTTCATCTGGTTCTATCAGAGGCGTAAGATGTGATAATGCAATATACAGAGCGAGGGGCATTACCAAGAGAAAAAAGACACGGCTGTTGGCCAATTTTAATAAAACCTTTTCCATTTTCATCTCATGCATGAATTAGAAAAAAACAGGTTTCCATCAAGCAATAATTTCCGGACACGATTTAAATGTTATACTTATTAAAATTAAATCCTTCAAGACACCAAGGCACTGTCATCCATAGCACAATTATTAATTATTGCTAACATTGTTGATACTGACTTGAAATCCTGCATCTTCATCGACATTGGCGATGTCTGTACTGCAGTCAATAAGGATTAGCATCTGAAAGTAAGTATGATTTACGACCCATCTTTACACCTGCTGTCAAGATAACTTCGTTCTACAGCAATTAATGTCATCGGAGGTTGAGGGCACCACCTGCAAGCAGTATTTTTTTCTGTCTGGCGGAGAGGTCACAGACGACCTCGAAAGACATATCTTGTGATGTGTTCTTAACAATTATCTCCCCGCCCTCCATAATCATTCTTCTCATATTCGGTATCTCCAGACTGTCTCCCTGCTTGAGACGATTGCAATCCTCTTCTTTCTTAAACGTAAGGGGAACGACACCAAAATTGATCAGGTTTGCCGCATGGATCCTTTCAAAGGATCCGGCAAGCACAGCCTTCACACCCAGAAACATAGGGCAAATGGCGGCATGTTCTCTCGATGACCCCTGTCCGTAGGAAAGACCGGCTACAATGATATTGTGTCTTCCTTCAGCTTTCACTTTTTTTGCCCGCCGGGTAAAACCCTTATCCAGCATCTCAAAGACAAATTCGGCATATTTCGGTATATTGGAACGGTACTTCATCCGGCGACCGGCCGGGATGATATGATCGGTAGTGATGTTATCCCCCACCTTGATTGTAACCACACCGGCAATCGTTTCGGGAAGAGGATCACTTTTCGGGGGCGGGCCGATATTGGGCCCCCTGTATATCTCAATGTTTGCTGGATCATGAATATTATCGGGCTTTATTATCAGCCCATCATCAACATAAAAAAACTCCGGTATCCTGATCTCCGGACAGGGAATGCCGAGCTCGCGCGGATCGGTGAACCTGCCCGTAATCGCGGCTGCGGCTGCTGTCTCGGGACTTACAAGATAGACATCGGCATCTTTTGTCCCCGATCTGCCGGAGAAATTTCTGTTTGATGTCCTCAGTGAAACGGCTTTTGTCTGCGGGCTCTGGCAGTTACCGATGCAAAAACCGCATGCATTTTCTGCAAGCCTTGCTCCTGCTGAGATCAGATCAGCAAGATAACCGTCCCGAAGAAGATTTTCCAGTACCTGCTTTGATCCAGGCGCAACAACAAGACTGACATCCGGATGTACCAACCTACCCCGCAGCATCATGGATACCGTTGCCAGGTCTCTGTAAGAAGCGTTTGTACAACTCCCTATACAGACCTGATTTACCTCGATTCCTTCCATGTCCCTGACAGTACTGATATTGCCGGGGCTATGGGGTTTCGCTGTAAGCGGTACCAGTTCCGACAGATTGATATTCACAATCCGGTGGTATTCGGCATCCGGGTCAGCCTTAATCTCTGCCCAATCAGCTTCCCGCTGCTGGGCTTTTAAGAAAAGTGCGGTCATTCCATCACTGGGGAAAATGGAAGTGGTTACACCACATTCCGCCCCCATGTTGGCGATTGTTGCCCTCTCAGATACCGAAAGGGCGGTAGTCCCTTCACCCCCGTATTCAAAAACATATCCCACATTCCCCTTTGTTGTGAATAACTCCAGTACCTTCAGAATGATATCCTTTGCTGAGACCCACGGAGGTAGTTTGCCGGTAAGGTTTATCCTTATCACATATGGGCAGGTGAAATAAAATGGCTCGCCGGCCATGGCAAGGGCCACATTAAGTCCTCCCGCTCCGATGGCGAGCATCCCGAGGGCACCTCCTGTCGGGGTATGACTGTCGGCGCCAATCAGAGTCTTCCCCGGCTTCCCGAATCGCTCAAGATGCACCTGATGGCAGATACCGTTTCCTGGTCTTGAAAGGTATATACCGTATTTCCCCGCTATACTCTGAAGATACCGGTGGTCGTCTGCATTTTCAAACCCAACCTGAATAGTGTTATGATCAATATAACTCACTGCTAATTCTATTCTGACTTTTGGTATATTGAGCGACTCGAACTGGAGATATACCATTGTCCCTGTGGCGTCCTGGGTAAGAGTTTGATCGATCCTTATACCGATCTCTTCCCCGGGGATAAATCTTCCGGAAACGATATGAGCCTCTATGATCTTTTCCGTGATCGTTCTGCCCATAAGAGTACATCCTTTTTATACCTTGCAAGATTTTTGAAACTCTTATATGCCATGAAAAAACCGTAAAGCAAAATTATTTTTCAACCATGCAAAAAATTACTGTTATAATAAAATGCAACGCACGAGTAAAAATCTGTCCCAAAAAGAGAAAAGAAACAGCAACTTATGAAAATATCATGCCTTTTGATAACTCAACTAAAGTTGCGGTACAATTTCTTGAGAAACGAATTCATCAGGATGACTTAATTCTTGTAAGTCCGAATCACATGCTCGGCACAATGGAATATTACCTCAGTGATAAGCTATTGTTTTGCAACATCATTAGCGAAGATAATAAAAACTTACTGGCTGCCGGTGTAAAATTGCCCGCATATATTTATTCAACAAATACAACTCCTGACTGGATTGTTTCATTCGGCCTTGGTATAGATATGCCGAAATTTACAGCAAAGCATTTGGCCAAATTAAATTATTCCGGATATGAAATTCACGCATTCCTCATCTATGGACCTGATGTTTCCCGTCCGGAACTATTCTGGCGATCTTTTGTACCAAAAGCTAAATTTCCACCGGAAGATGGGTTATTCATTTTAGAGCGTATCAAAGATGAGAGTATAACAAGTGGCGGGGTACGTGTTAAACCGTTAATCTGATCTCTGCTTCAATTATAGAGCAAGTGATTTAATCTCTGTCACCAAAGATGTCTGCGGAGAAGATATAAATTTTTGTATCTTTATCTTTCCAAGCCTGAGGAGGAAGTCCTGCCTTATAACAGGTTTGTTCGAGAAAGGTAAGCCTGTCCCATTTATGCTCGACAGCCACCTGAGGAAGAAGCAGCCCCGAGTAAAAGCTTTTTACTATGTGAATACCGTGCATACCGACTTCAATCTCATTGATATCTTTGATCTCTTTCAGCGGTGTGAGAACAGATATCTCAATTGTCAAATGCTCCATCTCCTCACAAGTTAATGGAGGAAATCTGGGATCGTCGAAAGCAGCAGCTATTGCCATCTCTTCAATAGTTTCTTGCAGGGGCTTTATTGCCTTAATATATCCGATGCAACCCCTTAACTGCCCGTGTTTTTTAAGGGTCACAAATGCCCCTCTTTTCTCTCGAAGCCGTGCCGATTTAGCTTTAGATTCAGGAACACTCCTGCCGGTCAGCTTACCTTCAATGGTTTTTTTTGCAATATCGAGAAGGGTCTCTTTTTCGATCTCAGACAAGTTGGTTCCGGCCCCGCTTTTTTTCTGATCTTTAATCTCTGCCGAGACTCCGCTTATATAAAAAACAGCAGATGTATATCCGACAACGCTTGTTTTGTCTCCTATTACATCCCCCGAATTGGCATATTTTAATATCTTTGCCCTGTCCGCACCGATCTTTTTTGCCGCTATCATGGTTACGGCAGCCGGACCACCTCCACATGCCTCACAGAAATTGTTTTCCATATCTTCCAGGAGACCTTGAGCATCCATTCTTTCTATATCTCTAAGAGCCACGGCATCAAGCTTCACAGCCTCTTCACAGGAGTGGAAATGTGAGAGATCGGAGCTCCCGATGATGAGAACATTTCGATTCCCAACAGCCTTAAATATAGCATCAGCCAGATCTTTACAGGTTTGAAGGCTCTGGTCCCCCATTATAAGAGGAACAAAACTAAACTCACCGAGGGCTACCTGAAGAAAGGGAAGTTGGATCTCAACCGAATGTTCCTGCGTATGGGCACTTGGTATATAGGACGTCACACTACTACAGGCCATTATTCTCTCCGCAAGCTCCCTGTCCACAGGAACAATACCGAGTGGCGTCTCGTATCCTCCCTCGCTGTAAACGGAAACCCCGCGGTAGGGTACCCGATGACTTGGTCCTACAATAATCACCGCATCAAATGTTTTTCCTTTAACAAGCCTGTATGCATATGCGGCAACCTGACCGGAATACGTATATCCTGCATGAGGCACAACCAGACCAATAATTTTCCCTTCTATTTTTTCTTCAGTTACATTATAAAAGAAGCTTTCAATATCCACCCGCAAAACCTGTGAGTTTCCATGATACCAAGATCCGGCGATGACTGATTTTTTTATATTCCCCTGCATAATCTTAAGCTTTCCCCTCTATCTTAATTAATCTCCACTTAACGCCTTCGGGAGTATCAGAAAGATCAATCCCAATTTCAGATAGTCTCAGTCTAACCGTATCGGCTTCCTTCCATTGACCGGCCGCTCTTAAAGCTTCCCTCTCTTTGAGAAGCTGCCTGGCCTCTTCACTTATCGTTTCTTCTGCAAAATTTATGACGCCAAGGACACCATCTATCTTTTTCATGGTCTCGAGAACATCATCCCTCTGTTTTTCGCTCAACCCTCCCTGACAGATGACAAGATTGATCCTCTTCACAAACTCAAAGAGAGAGGCTAACGCACCGGAAATGTTGAAGTCATCGTCCATAGCATCGGTAAATCCCTGTTTAACATTATAGATAAACTGATCCGCATCAGGATAACCATCTGAGGGATTAAGATGAATAAGCCTTTGAATGAATCCATTGAGTTTTTTGATGGTATTTTTTGCCGTCTCCAGAGCGCCCAAAGAAAAATGCAACTGCTTTCTGTAGTGAGAACTGAGGAGAAAAAATCTGATCTCTCTACCGCCATACCCCTTTTTCTCTAATTCTTCTATAGTCAGAACATTGTTCAGAGAACGGGACATCTTCTTTCCTTCCACCATCACCAATTCCGTATTTAGCCAGTAATTGGCAATACGCTTTCCTGTTGCGGCTTTTCCGATAGCCATAACATTCTCACAGTGCGGAAAAACTATATCGTTCCCACTGGAATGAATATCAAAGGTCTCAGCAAGATATTTAAGGGAGATAGCAGTGCACTCAAGATGCCAGCTCGGTCTAACATTCCCCCATTTAGTCTTATAATAGATACCTCTCTTTAACTCACTCAGGTTCGGTCTCTTAAGGAGGGTGAAATCTCCCGGACTATCTTTTTCGTAATCGTCGAGATCTACAGTTCTGCCATGGTCAACCTTGTCCAGGTTTATACTGGACAGACAACCGTAATCTTTAATTCTGGATATATCAAAATAGACGGAGCCTAACTTTTCGTAAGCGTATCCCTTCTCTACAAGTTTACCGGTAAGCTCCAGCATAGCATCTATATTTTCGCTTGCCCGGGGATAGGCCGGATCAGGTTTTATATTAAGCTTGTCAATATCCCTAAGAAACACGGAGGCACATCTTTCCGTATAGGCAGCCAGCTCCATATTGGTAAGCTCTGCCCCTCTGATGGAACTGTCCGCCAGATCAATAATATTCATCACGTGCCTGACCTTATACCCTTTATACTCAAGATAACGTCTTACAACATCGGAAACAACAAAACGACGGTAGCTTCCAAGGTGGGGAACTTCATGGACAGTAGGACCACATGAGTGCATTAGTATTTCTTCAGGGTTTATCGGTTTAAAGAAGGTTTTCTCCTTATTCAGAGTATTGTAAAGTTGCAGGGAAGAATGTTCCTTGTAGGTAAAAAGTTCGGTGCTGAGGTAACGTTCACCACTGTCGGGAAGAATCGCTACAATCAGACCTTCTTCCATTTCCTTAGCTTTCTGTATGGCCACGTGCATAGCGGCCCCGGAACTCATTCCTACTAATATCCCCTCTTCTCTGGCCAGTCGCCTGGACATTTCAAATGCATCTTCGTCAAGGATGTTAATCTTTTCATCAAGGCGGTTCTTGTCAAAGATCCCCGGCCGGTAGGACTCTTTCATATTTTTCAAACCCTGAATCTTATGCTGCAGGTAAGGTTCTACCCCTATGATTTTTATTGCCGGGTTATACTCTTTAAGCCGCCTGGAAATACCCATGGCGGTACCGGTTGTCCCAAGAGTGGCAACAACCATTGTTACCGTCCCATCTGTTTGCTGCCATATTTCTTCTGCCGTTCCATAATAATGAGCCGCAATATTATCTTGATTATTAAACTGGTCTGGAACGAAGTACTTTTCCGGACGCTCCCGCACCATATTGTAGGCCATTTCTATCGCACCATCGGTACTGAGACTTGCCGGGGTAAGATATAATTCCGCTCCCATTGCTTTTAGTATCTTTTTTCTCTCATCGCTGACAGACTCAGGCATGGCAAGGCACAACCTGTAACCCTTGGCAGCCGCGATCAGCGCAAGGCCAATACCAGTATTACCACTGGTGGGCTCTAATATAATTTTATCCTTTGTCAGTTCCCCCCGTTTTTCGGCGCTATTTATCATATAAAAGGCCGTTCTATCCTTAATGGAACCACCGGGATTAAAACTCTCCAGTTTTGCAAAAACTTTAACCCTTTTATTGTGATTCAGGCGGCGAATCTCCACAAGCGGGGTATTCCCTATAGCATATATGATACTTTCGTGAGCGTCTCGCATAATAATGTTAAAAGAACCTGAAAACCTCCTGGAGTTCTAACTATCAAATTTGGGTGGTGGGGGGATCTTTATAAACTGAACCCCCTCTTCTCTGAGTAGTTCTTCCTGGTCCTTAGTTGTGCTCCCTTTGATATTTCTACTTTCTTGCTCGCCGTAATGCATTTTCAGCGCTACTTCGGAAAATTTATCACCAACTTCATCAAAATTTTTTTCAAGATATTCATGGAATAAATGAACAACTTTCAGGGCTGAAATCTCTTTTTTATTCTTCTCGCCCGACGCTTTGACACCTTTGCCCAAGAAGTTAACCGATGAAGGAATTTTCTCCGTATCAGAATCTCCACATACAGGACACGCGATCAGCTTTTGAGATTTCTGTTCCTCAAAGGCAGAAATGTTCCCGAACCATCCTTCAAATTTATGGCCATTTTTACATCTGAGATCGTATATAATCACAATTTCTTTCTCCTTTAGACCACATCATCATACCCCAAATAAAAAATATGGACATTGGAGGATAAATTATATATATATCTTATCCAATGTCGGGATGTGGCCCAGCCTGGTAGGGCACTGCGTTCGGGACGCAGGAGTCGCGCGTTCAAATCGCGCCATCCCGACCATTCATTTTCAATCCGGCAGGATTCAGAGCCGTCTTTTAAGCTTCTGCTGCTTCACTCCCTTGCACTATCCACCAACCACCGAGGCCATTTTGAATATCGGAAGATACATGGCAATGATCATTCCCCCTACCACACCTCCCAAGAAGACCATCATAAAAGGTTCAAGTAAAGCTGTCATAGCATCCACTGCTGCATCCACTTCATCATCGTAAAAATCAGCAATCTTGGACAGCATGGTATCAAGAGCGCCTGTTGCCTCACCAACGGCAATCATCTGAACCACCATGGAGGGGAATACATCACCTTCGGACAGAGGTTCCGCAATGGTTCTCCCCTCGCTGATACTCCTTCTTGTTTTCATCAGAGCATTCTCAATAACTTTATTCCCTGCGGTCTTAGATACAATGGAGAGTCCCTCGAGAATGGAGACCCCGCTTGACATCATAGTGGACAGGGTTCTACTGAATCTCGCTACCGCAACTTTTTTAAGGAGCGGACCGAAAACCGGAGACTTGAGAATCAGGGTATCAATCAAGAGCCTACCCTTTTCGGTACGGTAATATCTCCTGAAAGCGAACGCAATCAGGACCACAGCTCCAATCATCCAGAGGAAGTAGTCTCGCATGAACTGACTGGCATCGACGAGAAATTGCGTCGGTGCCGGTAGTGTCCCACCCATACCTTCAAACAGCTTCTGAAAAACAGGAATTACTTTAAGCAACAACAGGCTAACGACACCCGTGGAAATAACAAGAACACTGGCCGGATAGGTCATGGCGCCTTTTACCTTGGATTTTAATTTCATTGCCTTTTCCATGTAGCCGGAAAGACGGGAAAGTATGACATCAAGAATACCGCCGGACTCTCCTGCTGCCACCAGGTTAACAAACAATTCGTCAAAGGCCTGCGGGTACTTTTTCAAGGCATCGGAAAGTGTTGATCCTCCTTCAACATCTTCCTTGATGGAAGTAATGATTTGAGAAAATGTCTTATTCTGTTCCTGAGAAGCCAGCAATTCGAGGCACTGGATAAGGGGGAGACCTGCATTAATCATCGTAGAAAATATACGGGAGAACACAACAACATCTTTTTCCTTAACCCTCTGTTTAAGGAATGGTAGATATTCCAGCAGATCCTTCGGCTTTTTCTTTACGTTGATGGATTTTAAGCCCTGCCGGCGAAGCATCCCCCTGACAGCAGCATCATCGGCAGCATCCATCTCGCCTTTTTTCGATTCACCTCTCTTGGTCGTTGCTTCCCATAAGAATACCGGCATAATAACCAATCTCCTTCATTCTTGTGCATGGCTCATAACTCATGGATTCAGGCCCCTAACCCCCGATTTCTGAAGTACAATTACCTGCCTCCCATTTTCTCAATATTTCATATACGATAATTCCTGCTGCCACTGAGACATTAAGAGAATCAATTTCCCCCGTCAAGGGAATAGATACCAGGAAATCACAATTTTTTCTGATCAGCGGCCTGATGCCTTCCCCTTCACTTCCCATCACAAGACCAATATGGCCATCAAAATTATGAGTGTGAATATCTCTACCGTCATTGGCATCAGCACCGTATATCCAGAATCCCTTTTTTTTCAAATATTCAATGGTACGCAACAGATTGACCACCATGGCAACAGGTGTATATTGTGCCGCTCCGGCAGATGCCTTCATAACAGATCCTGTAACCGATGCTGCACGCTTTTCCGGAATTATAACCCCGTTGGCACCACAACAGTGAGCTGTTCTGATCAGAGAGCCTAAGTTTTGAGGGTCTGTAATCCCATCAAGAATGAGAATCAAATTATTTTTGTAAAGCCCTTGATGATTGGCAATTAAACTATCCACACTGGCGTAAGAGAATGTTTTGCACAGAGCGATAACCCCCTGATGAGATTTATTACCTGCCAGCCTGTTTAGATGATTTTTTTCCTTAAATTCTACAGGGACATCATGTTTCGTTACCAGATTTAAAATCTCTCGGAGACGCTCTCCTTCTCTCCCCGGGGTGACAACAACCTTCTCGATATTTCCCCTGTTATTTTTGAGAGCCTCCCTTACTGGGTTAATACCGTAGATGATCTGCACCTTTACCCCCTCTACGGCAACTAAGCTTTCTTAGCTTTGATGTCTGATTCTTCCCGCAGTAAAAGACCCCTTGATATAGCATGTTTAATTTCCTCTACTTTCCTAATGGGGTCGCTTGCCGTCATGATTGGTCTGCCGACAACAATATAATCGGCACCCCGGGCAATTGTGTCTTCGGCAGTCATTATTCTTTTCTGATCATCATCCCCAGACTCTGTGACTTCTCTGATGCCAGGTACTACAATGAAAAAATCATTTCCACAGAGCTCCCTGACACCGGATATATCACGGCCGGAAGCCACAACTCCTGAGATCCCCGCATCCTGTGCAAGTTTCGCAAGATTCAAGACAACCTCGCCTGTTCGCTGCTTAAACCCCAAAATCGTGAGATCATTGTCGTCCAAACTGGTCAGGACAGTCACGGCAAGAATTATGGGAAGAGGCGCCCCTGTCTGCTCTGCCGTCCTTTTAATAGAGGTAACCGTTTCCTTCATCATCCTCTTCCCGCCGAGAGCATGAACATTGAACATGTCAACTCCCACCCTCACGGCTGCTTCAGCAGCCCTGACAACAGTACTGGGGATGTCATGAAATTTCAAATCAAGAAAAACCTTGCCGCCCCTTTCTTTGATTTTTGAGACGACTTCGGGACCATAACGGGTATAGGAGTCCTTGCCTATCTTAAATAATCCCACATGATTTTTGAGACGTTCGACCCACGAGATTACTTCATCAATATTATCGCCAACAGGAAGGGCAAAAATCAACATCTCCCGTGGCTCTCTATTCCGTTTCTCCCTCATCGCTGCCAAACTCCATGTCGTCCTGAATTGGTTTGAAATCTTCTCTCGCCCCTAGTAAAAATTCAGGATGGGCATAGGTAATTTTCCCTGCTGCAATCTCTCTGAGAGCTGCCACAACTTCCCTGTTATTTTTAATATCAGTTAAAGGCTTCGCCCCTCTGAGAAGTTGTTTTGCCCGTTTTGCCGCCAACGAAACCAGGGCAAACCTATTTTTCCCCACTTTCAAAGAATCCTCTACAGTAATTCTTGCCATATATTATTAGAACCTCCAATCATTTAAGAAAATTTTTTATCTTACCTGTCAGTCGTTCTCTCCTGCTTTTCTCCGCCATATAAATTCCCCTTAGATAGTCTATGGCGTCGTTAAGCCTGTCATTAAAAATGACATAATCATACCATACAATCTCTCTAATCTCATCTACAGCCGCATCCAAGCGCACTTTCATGATGCCGTTGTTTTTAACCCCCCTTCTGCTTAACCTGACTTTCAACTCATCCATGGAAGGAGTAAGGATGAATACAAATATACCACCCGGGTAATTCTGCTTTAATGTCTTTGCGCCTCGCGGCTCGATGTCCAGAATAAGATCGATGCCTCTATCCATAAACTCTTTCATTGTTTTTCTCGATGTCCCGTAGAGGTAACCGTAATTTTCAACCCATTCAGCAAATTCCCCCTGGGCAATTCGTTCTTTAAACGCATCTTCGGAAATAAAAAAATAATCCGTTCCGTGAACTTCTCCAAGTCTGGGTGGCCTTGTAGTATAGGATACAGAAAACTTGATGTTCGGGCACATCTTCATGAACTTTCTGCATATAGAGGTCTTACCGGTACCCGACGGCGCGGAAATTACAATAAATAAGCCCCCTCCTGTCTTAGTATCATCATTACTCAAGATTCTGCACCTGTTCTTTTAATTTGGTCAGCTCACTCTTGATCTCAACAACTCTTTGAGATATATATGAATCACAACTCTTGGAACCTATCGTGTTCACTTCTCTAACCATTTCCTGAAGCAGGAAATTAACCTTTCTCCCTACAGCATCCTCACTGTCAATAGTCTCGAAAAACTGACCAATATGACTTTTAAGGCGGACAATTTCCTCTGTAATATCCATTTTTTCAGCCATAATGGCAACTTCCTGAGCTAATCTGGAATCATCAATTACAACAATGCCATCCGTGAGTTCTTTCACCCGATCGGTAACCCGCGTCTGATATTCTATGACAACCTGAGGAGTCCTCGAGGTAATTGAATCGAGGTATTCCATGATCGTATCAACCCTTGAAGTCAAGTCCCGGTAAATAACCTCTCCCTCTTTTCCCCTCATTTGTACCAGGTTGGTTATTGCCTCATCCAGAGTATTTTCTATCCTTTCCCACATATCAACTAGATTCTTGCCAGACTCCAGAGGGACAAAGACGTCCTTGAAGCCTGCCATTAAATCCATGGTAATCTCACCCTTTAGATTGAGTTCTTCCTTCAATTTAACCAATAATGCGTGGTAATTACGGATGAGCGGAAGATTCAGCTCAAGTCTGTTAACCTTTTCCAGCTCACTTTCAGAATCAATTCTGACTGCAACTTCGACTCTCCCCCGGGAAAAGTTTTCACCGATCTTTTTCCTGATCTCAAATTCGAAAAGGGAAAGTATAGCAGGAAGCCGGAGAGAAACATCGAGATAGCGATGGTTAAAAGATTTCATCTCCACCACTAACATTTTCTCCTCGATGAGCACTTCAGCCCTGCCGTAACCGGTCATGCTTCTGATCATTTAAAACCTACCTCCCCCCCCATGTTTTATTTTTAAAACTGTCAGGAAACATAGTATGCGGTCTCTTTCGCCTGCAAGACATACTTCGCCCTGATCTTGTTAAACATCTCGACAATATCCACTTCCGCATAATCAGGATAGGTCCACGGAAGGGAACAAAAAGTCTTATCCTGGTATAAGAGAGTTAAATCGGCATAGATACCATTCCTGAGGTAAGGACGATGGGAGTAACCCTTCCCCGTGGCAAGGATTATATGGGCATAAGATATGTAGCCCGGGTCAATATTTACACTTCTTTTACCGTTTACTGAAAATCTTTCCTCTATACCGTTCGTCCCAATTTTAATATCGGGCAACGATTCAGGTCTTACCAGTGACTCAAAAGAAACGAAACGCCTGACAAGGGCTGGTCCCATTTCTTTGGCATAGTAATCGGTGTAATTAAAAGGAAGCAGTGCGCTAATAAAATCAGCCCTTCCATATTGCCCGTCTAACACTTCCAGTGCTTTATTCAGTAGATCCTTATCTCCGGAAAGGATGCTCGTTATCAGCTTTACTGACTCCGCGCAGTTGGGTTTACTCATAACGTTTCTCTGAGTTCCTTCTCGGAAACGGTTGATGTACCAACTTTTCCCACCACGATTCCCGCAGCGTGGTTTGCCAGAACGGCTGCTTCTCTGAAACTGGCCCCGGAAGCAATAGAGAGAGCAAGGACCCCTATGACCGTATCTCCAGCCCCAGTCACATCGAAGACCTCTCTAGCCCTGGTAGGGATATGAATAAATTTGCCATCTTCTTCAAAGAGGCTCATCCCTTCCTCACCTCTTGTGATAAGCATGGCCTTTAGACTGAACCGAGCTAAAAGTGCCCTTATCGCTTCATGAGTTCTTTCCCTCTCTTCGATCTTATTCTTTTTTAAATCCTCTATTCCAAGAGCTTGACCAGCCTCCTGATGATTAGGCGTAATAATATCAAAGCCTTGATAGAGTGAAAAATCACTTTGTTTCGGATCCACACAGACAGCTATATTTTTCCCAGCGATAATTCCATGGATTCTGTCCAACAGGGTTTTTGTAATAACTCCTTTGTTGTAATCAGAGATAACTATAGCCCCCAAGTTGTCATTGACCAACTTCTTAATATATTTTATCATCCTTTCAATACTGTCCGGCCTAATTGGTTGCCTGCTTTCTTTGTCAAATCTCACCATCTGCTGGCTATGTGCTACGATTCTTGTCTTCAGGGTAGTCGGACGGTCTGACTCTATAATAATTCCCTCCGTACTGAGGTCTCTTTTGTGGAATTCTTCTAATAACCTTTCCCCCATCTCATCATCCCCCACAACACCAGCGCCGCAAACCCTACCCCCCAGAGAACAGATGTTATTCAGCACATTTGCAGATCCACCGAGAAGAAGATTGTCGGAATGTACCTCCACGATCGGGACTGGAGCCTCCGGAGAAATGCGGAAGACCTTCCCCCACATGAAATGGTCAACCATCATATCCCCAACCACCAGAACCTTTGACTTGGAAAAGTTCTCTATAATCTCGAAGGCCCTTTTTTTATTCATGATCCTCTTCTAACGATAAGGGAAGGCTTATCCTATTATTATAATTACATTTCGTCAATCTTTTTCTTGACTGATCTATCTTAAGGTTGTTCCCGGTGCTATTCGATAACCCTTCAAAAAATCACGGATAGACATCCTCTTTTTACCCTCCAGCTGCACATCAAGTAGATAGATATATCCATTTCTTGCCGTTACCTGAAGACCTTTCTCCGTTTCTCCGCCAATCTTTCCGGCAGATTCAGTTACAGATACTTCTTCGCCCTTTGCCGCAAATATCTTTAGTCTCTTCCCCCCTAAAAAGCTATAGGCACAGGGAGATGGAGAGAGTCCCCTTACAAGATTGTTGATATCTCTGGCATCGTTGTCCCAGCAGATACAGCCGTCTTCCCTGCCTAACCTGCGTGCATACGTGGCGAAAGATGCATCTTGAGGTATCCGTCTGACGGTATTTCCCATGATCATCCCAATCGCCTTCAAAAGCAGTTCTGCACCCATTTTCGACAGTCTATCGTGCAGTTCACCAAATGTCTCCCCCGGTCCGATCGGTGTTTCTTCCTGGAGGAGGATATCTCCCGAATCCAGGCCTTCATCCATCAGCATGATAGTATTCCCGGTTTTCTCTTCTCCATTAATAAGGACCCAGTTGATCGGCGCCGCCCCTCTGTACTTTGGCAGCAAGGATGGATGGACATTAATGCAACCCATTGGTGTGGCTTCGATGATTTCTCGGGGGAGAATATTTCCAAAAGCTGCGAGAATGATCATATCAGGGGAAAGCTTCCTGAAGATACCCAGAAACCCTTCGTCTCTCAAATGTTCGGGTTGCATGACAGAAAGATCATTTTTCTCGGCAAATATCTTTACCGGTGAGGATTGAACCACCTTTCCCCTTCCCCTTGGCCTGTCGGGCTGTGTAACAATACCAGCAACCGGATAACCATTTTTAATAAGGATTGCCAGCGATGGTACAGCAAATTCCGGTGTCCCCATAAAGAGTATTCTGGGCATTACTCCCTTCGTTTTCACTTTTAGCCCCTTTTTCTGTGTAGTAACCTGATTCAAGAATAGGAAAAGGTAAATGACCTGTCAAGAAAAAGGATATATTCGTGATGAATATTTCACTTTCCCCTTGCTTATATTAGCCTGATTTGTCTAAAATAAATATTGGTTGTCTCAAAAAGAAGCGGGAGAATTTGTCCGGGGTAATTACGACTAAACTTTTTCCGGAAAGCTATGTCCCAAGTACATTATCATAAATAACAGGAGGAAAAATCATGGAACTTTTATATTCTACACAATTGGCTATACCACTATTCCAGGTACTTCTTCTCCTGGTATTGAGTACAATCGCCCTGCTCTTCGGACGTCTAAGGATCGCTCTGTTTACAAATTACTGCTTCACTTTGTACTGGGGTTACATAAGTAATTTAGACTTATTCACGAAAGCCGGTGCTTTTAAGTTCGACACCTTCACTTTTACCTATTTCGGCTTCGGTCTGCTTATCGTCTTTCTTGCTATGATAGGCCTATTTCTTTCTAAATCCGATTAGCATTGAGCCCGTTTTTTACAACTACAAAACCTTTGCAAAACAGCGAAAATTAAGAAGATGTTAATTAAACATTATTCCGGATACCATGTCATTGCAGCAAAGCGAGACTACATGATCGGGAAATGTTTTGTAGCACCGATGATCCAATTTTCAAAGCTCTCACTATGTCAGTGTTTCCACTTCGAGCTTTGTCTTAAGAAGTTCGTTGGCCTTACAAAGTTCGTCTTCCGCAGCATACACGGCTATCACAGCTGATCCGGTTGCAGAAGTCAGGTAACGATGAGCCCCCTCCTGAAGCCTGTCAGCTGTTATGCCAAGGATCTCGTTGCGGATTCTCTGGCGGTCTTGATCTGCAAGACCGATAAAATCCCGAATCATGGCAATATATCCCCGACTTGAGGGATCCATTGGCTTGTCAAGGGCACCTATCGTTCCGATAACGGCTTTTTCCAGTTCCTCTGCTGTTATCTTATTCCGGCAGATAAAATCCAGAGCCTCGTCATAAATCCTCAAGGTTCTGACAATGTGTGGATCTCTGTAGGAAAGAAGGGCAAAAATACCGCCCATAGGATTATACTGTGACATTCCTCCGTAAGCCCCACCCTGGACCCTGATATGCTTATAGAGATAGCCACTCGACAAATGTTTCGCAGTAACCAGCAAAGTTGCAACAAGAGGATCTGCATAGGAAGGTGCAGTCATGGCCATGGCCACATAGGAAACCTGTGCCGGAATCACGATACCTCGATGGACAGGAGGGAGGGGGCTTACCTCAGGAATACTTGAGTCCACTGTACTTCTATCATCTGCCAACCGTTCAACCAGTTCGGAAGCCCCTTCAGATAGAATGGCAAGTCCGTCTCTATCGGCAGTCAGATTCAATGTCAGACTCTCTTTTCGGAAAGCCATCTCTTTTAAGAGTGTTAACTTCTCCTGAATATCTCCCTTGCTCTCGTTAAATTGAGCAGTAATACCGGTCAAGAAACGAAGTTGTGTTCTCCCGTGCCACTGTTCGTCCCGATATGCCGGTACAGAAACGGATGCTCCTGCCGCGCGACAGGCAAATATATGGCCGGAAGGAATCACGGAAGTATGGAGTCGGTTTTTCCCCTCCACGATCAGATTTTGCATACGGGTTTCATCGGAGAGGTCTCCTGCAACAATAATATCGGAAACAATCTTTACCGCATCCACGATATTTCGGTGAAGGGCCTTCACATGAAAGACCATCTTCTGCCAGCTTCCTTTACCGTCTGCAACCATACCTGCCGTTAAATGACAACCGATCCCTCCGGTTTTTAAAGCAATCCGCTTTGCCATTTCCTCATATGTGAGGCCGGCGGCCCCCATGCTCGTCATCAACTTTCCTAAAACAGGAAGGTATATCTGAAGTTCTTCAGGAATATGAGACACATCGAAAGCTAGATCCAGATAGGCAATCCCATTAGTAAAGATGTCGTGGAGCATGGCAGGAACACCAGCAATTGCCGTCTTTTCGGTAGGAATTGTCTCTACAGCACGGCAGATATCCCCGATTTTTAATTTCGGAAGTGTGGCTGATGCCTCAGGGGAATCCGGTTCAACCTGAAAATTCCTCAGCGAGGCAGCCTCCCGGCGGATTTTATCGAGTTCTTCCTGGGAAAGGGATGCCCTGAGTTGAGCCATCTTTTTTCTGCTTGCATCCTCCATTTCCTCATGGAAGGTCTTACTCGGTTCCAAAACAGAAAGGAGACGGTGGGGATTATCGAGAAACCAGCTACGGACAATCTCCTGAAACAACCCCGGCTTTGCCTTCCACTTACTGCGTATCTCACCTATTATACGGGGGAAATTCAAGCCTGTCAGAGGATCACCATCGTAAAGCCATGTATGGTATACCCTCCCCATGAGGGTGATTCCGTAGGGATACACGCCGCGTACGATCTCCCTTCCGTGGAACTCAGCCTGATGGAGAACACCTTCGATCAATTCACAATCAAAACCTTCCTTCGCCACTAACTGCAATGTATCGAGAATCAACGATTCAATACGACCAGCTTTTCCGGGATCCGAACCCCTGAGACCAGCAGCAAACAATACCTGTTTGAAGTCACGTTCAAGACCTGTCACGGGGGACAGGTCCTCGCCAAGACCAGAATCAATCAGGGCCTTTCGAAGGGGACCAGCGGCACTTCCAACCAAGGCTCCAGCGACAATCTGAAGAAGGATGACTGTCTCATAATCAGTGTTTTCCATCATCATCCATGCACAATTTACAACAGTTTTCCCCTCCGTATCCTCTTCCTTACCGATGGGATAAAAGCTGTGTACGGAAGCTGGTTTTAACCATCTGGTCTGACTTTTGATGGATGAGCTTATGTTTACCCGCTCGAAACCGGCAAACATCTCCTCCAAGAAACTGAGGTGATCCGCCGTCGGAATATCTCCATAGAGGAAGACACGAGCATTAGTCGGTGAATAATAATTATGGAATGCTTGAAACTGGTCATAGCTAAGAGAGGGGATAATATCCGGATCTCCCCCCGAATCAAAGGCATAGTTTGTATCGGGGAACAGATTTTCCTGAATTTCTTTGGACATCAGAGTATCCGGCGAGGAGTACGCCCCCTTCATCTCATTGTAAACGATTCCCGATACGACAAGCTCACTGTTCATATCATCAGGATCAGAGAACTCCAGATGGTGTCCCTCCTGATAAAAAGTCTCTTTCAAGAGTCGTGGCCTCAGTACAAGGTCGGTATAGACGCGGGCGAGATTAAAGAAATCGTTTCGCACCTGGCTTGCCACCGGATATATGGTCTTATCCGGATAGGTAAAGGCATTGATAAAGGTCTGAAGGGTTCCTTTGACCAGTTCATTAAATACATCTTTTAAGGGATAACTCTCAGAACCGGCAAGTACAGCATGTTCCAGGATGTGCGGAACGCCTGTGGAGTCAATGGGCGGAGTACGGAAACCTATAGCGTAAAGATTTTCCCGATCGTTGCAGTGGATATGAAGGACCTTTGCACCAGTTCTTTCATGTTCTATTTCATAAGCGGTAACACGCATATCCGGTATCTGTTCTATCCTCAAGACGCGAAACCCGCCCAGTTTTTCTCCCGCTGAAAGTGTCGGGGCAGGGCTGCTGCTGCTGTCCACGGGTGCTGTCATAGTATTCTCCTTTATCTATCGTAAGCTTAACATTTATAAATGAAGATTTATTTTTATTTAGAGCGACTTGTACCATAGTCTATCTCCGGAAATCAATCCGTCATCGGGAAAATGGCGAAACGGGCAGCACAGGCAATTACCTTTGTGAACAGGTTTCCTTCGTCCTCCTAATACCATCTAATAAGCCGTCGGCAAATCCTGAGACATCCCCACTTGTGAAGAATATTTCCCATGCAAACCGTCAAATTTAGTATCGGTTTTCACAACCCTCATTATCCTTGCCGTCTCAATGTCCAGACCAAGAACAGATGTCAATACCTCTATAGGTCTGGCAGTTCCTTCCTCGCCGAAGCTTACCTCCATTAAAAGTCTATAGTTTTCTTTGTCAAGCTTGAGATTATCCACAAAACGTCTGATATTTTTTGTGACCTTTTTCCCCTTCGCCTCTCTTATAACGGTAAATGTCTCGGCCTGAAGGAAACACTCTATTTTTTCAGTCATGGCAGACAGATCAGAAGCGGTAAATTTCCCCGGTATAAAAATCTGGTATGTAAATCCCCTGACCAGTCCAGATAATGCCTTCCCCAAGGGTACCCCCTGCATGGCTACAACTTTCATGCCTGCCGGCAGGCGGGCATTGACTTTTCCCCTCAGGACATCCAACTCTACCCGAGGCTCCTGAATATATAAATCTGCATATTCACCCATGCTCTCCAGTCCTACAGGGGTGGCAAAAGCAAACGATACCTTGGGATGGGGATGATAACCATACGAATAAATAAAGGAGATGCCGCTCTGATTGAGCGCCCGGATGAGGGCACCGGATATCTCAAGATGCGAGAGAAACCGTGATGGTCCAAGCTTTGTAAATTGAATCCTGAATCGCTTTCCCTCCGGGGATAAATCCCTGCCTAGATATCCCGCGGTCGGGCAACCATGGTTTTCTGTCTCCGGGTTTTTTTCTCCGTCAATACCGGTACCGGGGCTATCCTCCCCGCTCACAGAAGGGAAAGAAGCGGCGGTAATAATGCGGATGGTGTCATGGTCACATACCCCGCAGTTATGACAAGCCCCCAGACGGCAGTCCGCCGTCGCCTCTCCGTGAAGTGCTTTCTTATTCTCTCCGACAAGAAATTCTCTATCGACCCCACTGTCTATCATGTCCCAGGGTAGAGATTCCGAAAAATCACGCCGCCGCAGGTAATTATCAACGCTGATAGCCGACTCACGGATGGCCGCTTCCCAAAGGTCAAATCTGAATTGATCGCCCCAACCATCAAAACGGCATCCGAGATAAAATGCCCTCTCGATAAGCATCCCCAGGCTCTCGTCTCCCCTTGTCAGCACCCCTTCGAGAAGGCTCATCCGACTGTCATGCCATTTGATATTAAGATTCCGGGGGCATTTTTTGAAAAAGCCCTGTTTCTCTATAGTCTCGTCCATGCCGATCTGGCGTTCCCACTGGAAGGGTGTGTGAGCTTTGGGTACGAAAGTGGAAAGACTGACCGTAACCTGCTTCTTGTTTTTCCCCGCACGTAGGACCTTGTAGCCGAGATCAAGGATACCACGCAAATCCTCATCTTCTTCTCCGGGCAGCCCCAGCATAAAATAGAGCTTGATTGTATTCCAGCCCGCCTCAAAGATCGCTTCTGCCGTGGAAAGGAGGTCTCCCTCCGTGTTGCCCTTATTTATAATATTTCTCAACCGCTGTGTCCCGGCCTCGGGCGCGAGGGTAAAACTCGTCTTCCGTACACGCTTGATATTCTCTATCAGATTCCGGGTAAGTGTCTCTGTCCTCAGTGAAGGCAGCGCCAGGGCCACCCTTTTTTTGAAGTACCGATTCATGAGTGTGGCCAGCAGGGGCTCTATCAGACTGTAATCGCCGGAGCTGAGGGACAGGAGCGATAATTCATCATGGCCTGTTTTTGACAGCATATCATCCGCCATCCGCAGGAGAACTTCGTAATTCCTCTCCCGAACGGGACGCCAGACCATGCCTGCCTGGCAGAAACGGCATCCCCTGGTACAACCTCTCGCTATCTCTAAATTGACCCGGTCATGAATGATCTTCATCAAAGGCACCAGCGGACTTTCAGGAAAGCACCATTTATCCAGGTCGGAAACGATCCTTTTCCTTATCCGCTCCCCGCGAGTATGAACAGCGGGAACGTAAATCCCATCTATCGCAGTAAGGTCGTTGATAATATGTTGTCTCTTATATCCCCTTTCTTTTCCCTCCATAACGGTATGGGCGATCTCGAGGATTACCTCCTCACCCTCACCTATTACAAAGGCATCTATAAAGGCCGACATGGGAGCCGGATTAAATACGCAGGGACCACCGGCGATGACGATGGGGTGCTCTTCTCTGCGGTCTTTTCCCCTTAGCGGAATACCACCTAAATTCAGCATATTTAAAACATTGGTATAGGATAATTCATACTGGAGAGAAAATCCTACAACGTCAAATACATTCAGTGGCGTGCGCGACTCCAGTGAGGATAAAGGTATATTGTTCTTCCTCATCTGCTGTTCCATATCCGGCCAGGGAGCGTAACACCTCTCCACGGCTATGGCGGGAACACTGTCCAGGATTGCATAAAGGATCTGGATACCCAGGTGAGACATCCCCACTTCATAGGTATCCGGAAAAACCAGAGCAAAACTCAACTTACATTTAAGCCTGTCTTTTCGAGAGGCATTAACCTCTCCTCCGATATATCGGCTCGGCTTTTCCACAGACAACAGTATTTCTTCCCAATTCATATATTCTCCAGATGAGATTGCCGAAATGGCTTCGATCTTTACTTTATTGAGAGTGGCTCTGAGATCATGCGGTTATAAGTGAATACAACCTGAGCAGTTCAGCAGTACTCCACGCCTGAGCAATGCAGCCATTTGGCCGATAAGGAGGGTCTCCGTCAAATATTTCAGATATACAGCCGATACCGGCAGTCTTGATATGTTGACTTAGAAAATACCGGATATGGTTGAGTAGAAATGCCTTCGCCGCGACCTTATCTCCAGCAACCTTTAGATAGGCTTCACCAAAATGACCCAGAAGCCACGGCCACACAGTTCCCTGGTGATAGGCCGAATCTCTTGAAACGGAATCGCCGTCGTATCTTCCTCTGTATCCCCTGTTCTCCGGGGAAAGTGTTCTAAGCCCCCATGGTGTGAGCAGGTGTTCCTTAACTTTATCAACCACAAGAACCTGCTGGGAAGAGGTAAGAGGCGAAAAGGGAAGGGAGACAGCCAATATCTGATTCGGCCGTATCGCATGATCTAAAAAATCGCTGAAGAATACATCTCCCAGATAACCCTCTCTCTCGATCCAGAAAGTATTACGGAATGACTGTTGAATCTTAGGGATTAGATCAGTAAAAGGAAATTCATGCTCATCAAAGCGTCCGGCAAGTTCGGCGGCAAAACAGATGGCATTGTACCAGAGAGCATTGACCTCCACCGGATACCCGCATCTCGAGATGCCGGGCATCCCCTCCACCACCGCATCCATCCAGGTCAGGCATTTATCATTGCTTCCGGCATGGAGCAGGCCATTATCACTCATATAGACATTAAATATAGTTCCATTCATGAAATGCCGGAGAATACTTTTCATAACCGGCCACATCCGGTGCCTGACCACTTCAATATCGCCTGTGTACTTGAGCAGTTGTTGAACAGCCCAGAAGTACCATAGAGAAGCATCCACGGAGTTATAGGCAATCTCCTTCTCATCATCGGGGGAATAATTAGGAAGGAGACCTTCTCTTGCAAATTCTCCGAAACAAGTCAGGATATCAAGGCCTTCCTCTTTCCGACCGCAACAGAATGTCAGCCCCGGCAGGGAAATGAGAGCATCACGTCCCCACTCACCGAACCAGTGATATCCGGCAACGATTGCCGGACGAGCTGACAGTGGTGTCTTGATCAGAAACTGCCGACCGGCAGTAATCAGGTTTCTAATATGAGGCTTATCTTTTTCCTCATAATCATCTACGATCGCTTCATTGTAAGAGACCTCGCCAGTCCGTCTTGCCTCTTCAGTTGTCCATATCCTCTTCAGTTGTCCCCGCAGCATGTCCGTAGAACAGTATATGATAATGACACTTCCTTTTCTTACGGGAATCTCAAGAACACCCGGTTGGAACAGATCCTCATGCCCTTCGAAACCCCGTTCCATCTCTACTGAGTATTCAAAATTGTTGTACCACACGGGAGAAGGAAAGAACTTAGACTTGGTATTAGTTTGAATGTAGAGGGACGGCATGCCTTCATACGGTTCGATCATGAATCCATTTTTTACGTCATGGGTCTTGATATGAAGGGAAATGTTTTGCCGGCAGAGGGCATGGTATCCCCGGTAGGCCAAAAATGGTCTCAGGCGAAGAACCCCTCCCGGACAATTTCCCATATCGTACCTGATAAGAACACTATTCTCACCGTGAAGCAGCATCACAGACTTGTGGATACACATTTCATCTATCCGATAGATAAATGTAGGATAGGGAACTAATTGAAATTCCTTCATAATGTTCCAGTTATGAGGAAAGAACACACCGGGATACTGGTGACATGAGAAAAAAAATTCGTTGCCTTTAATGAACAGGGAATCCTCAAACTTCGAAAGAAGGACATGCCTGCCCGGCGGTTTTTTGAGATTTGCCACCAGAAGGCCGTGATACCTCCTCGTATGACAGTTCAGGATGGTACTGGATGAGTAACCTCCCAGGCCGTTAGTTTCAAGCCACTCCAATCCCAGGGCATCCTTCAGGGAGAAATGAGAAACTCCTTCAATTCTGGCACGCATCATACATAACCTACACCCTCCCGTGGTGATTTTCACTTTTACTAAGGCATGTTGACTATCTCAACTCCTGGTGGCGGCGTAAAAGTGAACAGCCCCGCAGATAGTTTATTGTTTACCATGATGTTCCTGAATCGGATACTCGTAACATTTCCATACATATCCGTAAAACTGCACTGCACGATATGAAAATTACTTTTGTCAATTGTCAGGAAAATCTTCTGTATACTAAAAGTAGCATCTTTGGGCACCATGGTAAGCAGGTAGTTTCCATCCCCGTCAAAATGATCGGGCTGGGTAAAGCTTATCTGAAATTCATCCTGAAGTTTGCCGATGCCGGAGAAGAACCTGACAGCCGGCATTGATTTGAAAATACTTTCCACGTTCTGGACGTATAAGACGTGGTCTCCCGGAATATACAAAAATGCCTTCTGCTGGTTGATCACGATTTTCTTTGTTTTCGGCTTCTCGTAATCCCATAACATGTTCATTGGTTTTTTTAAGTAAAACATTCCTGTCTCCCGTTCTATTTTATCCACAGATTTAATAGTAACTTCATAAATGAACTGAGCTTTCAGGTCTTCTGTTTTTTCGTACCGTTCCTGTGTTTTAGCAATCACTTCTGAAAGAAGTTCTGATTTTGCCAGTGCCCCCGGCAAGACGAGAAAAAAGTTCAGCCACAGAGCTATAGAAATACCAATAACAAACTGTCTGCGTTTTTTAAGAATCTTCATCTAACCTGACATCCCCCCAATCTCCCTTTAAAATCCCCCGCCCCTTTCGAAAAAGAGAAGGGGGATTTTATACTGTCTTTATATCGGCATGTGAAATAACTGTTTAATTGTAAACGACAAGTAGGGGAAAAAGATTTACAACTAATATAGAAATTAAGAGATTTATGTATCATCTTGTAATCATTGAGTTTATTTCTTGCCTAAACCTTATGCAATCTGGTATAAAATCGTTATAATTACATGCTTATCTAAGTTATCAACATATTTATCAACAATCCTTTCCACACCTCTGTGGATTGCAGTCTCAAGTACCCTTAATATTCATTCGAGGCAGAACTGTATTGTAATGGATATATCTTCAGGGTTTCATTACGATATCTTGACCCTCCAGCCAAAGGGATCCTCCTTTTCTCCATATTGAATCTCAAGTATCTCGTTGTACAACCGTTCGGTCAGAGAACCCGTCTTCCCCCCGCCTATGGTGTGTACCTTCCCCTTATAACAGATATGACCAATAGGAGAAACAACCGCCGCCGTTCCAGAAGCGAAGACTTCTTTCAGTTTTCCACCGGCATAGGCGGACAGAATTTCATCCATCGCCAATGGTCTTTCCAGGACATTGATACCCCAGTTCCTGGCAATCTTTATAATAGAATCACGGGTCACACCGGGAAGAATCGTCCCCGCAAGAGGAGGAGTGACCAGTTCGTCTTCTATAACAAAAAAGATATTACTGGTTCCTACTTCCTCCACATATTTCCTTTCAATAGCATCGAGCCACAATACCTGTGTATATCCCATCTCTATAGCTAATTTACTTGCATAGAGGCTGGCTGCATAATTACCCGCTGCCTTGCAATACCCTGTCCCTCCCGGTGCAGAGCGGACATATTCCTCACTCACATATATTTTTGTGGGATTAAAACCCTCTTTATAGTAAGCACCCACAGGTCCTATAATAATAAAAAAAAGATATTCATTGGAAGAATGGACACCGAGAGAGCCCTCTGTCGCGATCATCGTGGGACGGATATAGAGAGATGTCCCTCGGCCGTAAGGTATCCAGTCCTGATCTATGAGCACCAGTTTTTTCATAGCCTCGATAAACACTTCGTTATCAATGGTAGGCATGCAGAGCCTCTCCGCGGAAACATTCATACGTTTAATGTTTTCGAAAGGCCTGAAGAGAAATATAGAGCCATCCCTTCCCCGGTATGCCTTCAAGCCCTCAAAGATTTCCTGCGCATAATGGAAGCACATAGCCGTGGGATCAAGCGATAACGGTCGGTAAGGTTCTATCACGGCGTCATACCACCCCCTCTCAGAGTGATACTTCATCGTAAAGAAATGATCGGTAAATATTTTTCCGAACCCCAGTTCGGACTCTTCGGCTGGTTTTGTCTTTCTTTTTTCCGGTGGAGTCGGAACGATCCTGATTTCCATATATACATCATCCCCCTAAGTTTTAAAGATATATAGCTTTTTATTCCTGCTGCCTGTAATTCAAACGCCGGACTTCAGACTTTTCCTCCCCTTCCGTCTAATGTCCGGATCAAATCATCCTTCTATCAAGATTTCTGTACTGGATGGCTTCTGCAACGTGACAGGAACGGATATCTCTTTCCCCTTCGATATCCGCAATGGTCCGGGCAACTTTTAATATCCTCGTGTAGGCACGGGCACTAAATCCAAGTCTATCAATGGCCATCTCAATTAGTTTACGGGAATCTCCATCAATGATGCAATATTCCCTGATCTGTCTGTCAGACATCCGGGCGTTTAACAGGATGCCCTGACCGTTAAATCTATTCTTCTGTATTACCCTTGCCCTGCTAATCCTGTCTTTAATTATACCGGAAGACTCTCCCGTATACCTGCCCGTAAGGTCCCTGTATCTGATAGATGGTACCTCAATGTGAATATCTATTCTGTCTAAGAGAGGCCCTGAAATCCTCGCCTGATACTGGTGAATATGCTGGGGAGCGCAACGGCAGGCCCTGTGTGGATCGCCATAGTATCCGCATGGACAGGGATTCATTGCTGCTACCAGCATGAATTTTGCGGGATAAGTGGCGGCAATAGAAGACCTCGTAATCGTAACACTTCCACTCTCCAGGGGTTGCCTCAAAGCCTCCAGGACATTTTTTTTGAATTCCGGCAACTCATCGAGAAACAGGATGCCGTGATGGGCAAGACTGATCTCCCCGGGTTTGGGGATGTGTCCTCCCCCTACAAGCCCGGCATCCGAAACCGTATGGTGCGGAGCCCGAAAGGGCCTTGTCCCCAATAAAGAGTCTCTCTTTTCCAGTAGACCGGCAACGGAAAATATCTTTGTGGTTTCAATGGCCTCTTCTAAAGAAAGATCGGGAAGGATAGTAGAAAGACGCTGTGCCAGCATGGTTTTCCCTGAACCGGGAGGACCTACCATGATGATATTATGACCACCTGCCGCCGCAACCTCCAGCGCCCTTTTTGCCTGATCCTGTCCCCGTATTTCATCGAAATCAAAAGGATAATGAAGGTTGTTCTTGAAGACCTCGGCTATATCTATCTTCAGGGGCTCTATCTCTCTGTTCCCGTTCAAAAATTCGACCACATCAGATAAAGTCTCAACGGGGACAACATCAATTGCCTCTACCATAGCCGCCTCAAGGGCATTCTCTGACGGGACTATAATGCCCTTTATTCCCGTTTCCTTTGCCTGAAACGCCACGGAAATGACTCCATGCACACCCTTAATCCTGCCATCTAATGACAACTCTCCGGTCAGGACATAGTCCGGAAGGAGGTCGGACTTGATAATCCCTTCTGCCGCCAGGATACCCACTGCAATAGGCAGGTCAAAACCGGTGCCTTCCTTTTTGATATCAGCCGGAGCGAGATTTACGGTAACATGGTTTCTGGGAAATCTATAGCCGGAATTTTTTATGGCTGCCTTGATCCGGTCCTTACTTTCCCTGACTGCCACATCGGGTAGCCCTACTGTAGAAAAACGGGGAAGACCGGCAGATATATCCACCTCTACATCAACGGGATAAGAATCTATACCGATAACGGTAGTGCTGATGACTTTTACAATCACCTGATAATCCCTGATATGTTTGACTCAGCCCCATCTATGGTAACAGGCACTTTATCCGCCCCTGCTTCATTTCACCCCTTCAATCCATTTTCATCTATTCCTAAAATGCCTTGGCTTCCTCAACTTTCAATTTCACCACATGCTTCACTTTACCCTTGGAAGCATACTCCTTGCTGAAACTCTCAAAAACTGCCCCTTCCGTCAGGATCTCGGCCTGTCCCTGGACACGCCAGCCTTTTCGTGAAGCAGCATCAAGACCGATAACCGCCACCCTGGGGTTTTCTTTAATATTAGCAATGGTACGTGGTGAAAACAAATCGGCAAATACCACGTGCTCATCATCCAGGACACGGAAGGAACCCTTGGCTGAAACATTGGGCGATCCATCCTTTCCGGCTGTGGCCACAAAGGCCGGCCCGATTTCCGCAATCGCTTTTTTTACATCTTCTGTCATTTTCGCCATATCTGCTCTCCTCATTTTGAAATAACGAGTTATTGAGAAGCCCCAGAATCAGGAATTGGGATAACCATTAATTAAAGCTTTCTTGATATCTGCGGCATAGCGGGAAATGATTTGAACCATGTCATCTTTTCCGCTGTTCTCATCAATCATCCGGACAAAGGCACTTCCGATAACAATTCCATCGGCATGGGGAGCAATCTCCGCGGACTGCTGAGGGGTAGTGATACCGAAGCCGACTACAACAGGCAAGGTAGTTATTGCTCTTATTCTGTTCACATCCATTTTAATATCATCAAGCAGAGGTTTTGCTGTTCCGGTCACTCCCGTGATCGAAATATAGTAGAGAAATCCCGCAGCATGCTTCGCAATCTTACTGACCCGTTCATCAGGAGTTGTGGGAGCAATTAAAGAGATGAAGTCTATCCCCAGTTTGTCTGTGTATTGCCGTAGTTCGCCGGATTCTTCCGGGGGGAGGTCAACAACCAGGATACCGTCCACACCTGCTTCTTCTGCCCTTTTTGCAAATCTCTCATTCCCGTAAATAAAAACAGGGTTATAATAACCAAAAAGAACAATGGGAATTTCAGAAGTTCTTCTTATCCTTTCGATCATGTCGAGTATACCGTTGAGTGTCGTTCCCTTTTTAAGGGCTCTCTGGCTGGCAGCCTGAATAATGGGACCATCGGCTGTGGGATCGGAAAAAGGGACCCCTATCTCGATTATATCCACACCGGCAGCATCCAAGGCAAGGATCAACTCCTCAGTTTTCAGGAGACTTGGATCCCCTGCCGTCAAATAAACAGTAAGGGCCTTCTCTTCCCTCTTTCTTAATTCATGGAATTTGTTCTCAATCCGTTTCCTCATCAACGTACCTCAATATTATCCGCAATAATAGCTGCATCTTTATCCCCCCTGCCGGAGAGGTTGATGACGATAATTTTATCCCTGCTCAGGGTCGGAGCCAGCTTCATAGCGTAGGCTACAGCATGGGCACTTTCCATGGCGGGGATAATCCCCTCATATTTAGAAAGGCGTAAAAACGCTTCAACGGCTTCAGCGTCATCTACTGTTTCATACCTGGCTCTTCCCGTAGTACGAAAGTAACTGTGCTCCGGTCCAATACCCGGGTAATCGAGGCCGGCAGCGATGGAATAGGCATCGCGCACCTGACCGTTTTCATCCTGAAGGAGATAGGTCTTATTCCCGTGGAGAACCCCGATACTCCCCGCCGAAATACTGGCTGCATGCATCCCTGTGGAAATTCCCTTTCCTGCAGCCTCTACCCCGATCATGGCAACCCCTGAATCATCTTTGAAAGGGTAAAACATCCCCATGGCATTGCTTCCTCCGCCTACACAGGCAATCAGGATATCAGGAAGTCTTCCCTCTTTTTTCAAAATCTGTCTCTTAGTTTCTTTACCGATAATACACTGAAAATCCCGGACCATCATCGGATAGGGATGAGGACCCGCTGTTGATCCGATGATATAATAAGTATTCCTAACCTGCGATACCCAGTAGCGCATCGCCTCGTTCATGGCATCTTTAAGGGTCGCCGTCCCGGAAGAGACCGGTACAACCTCGGCACCGAGGATCTTCATCCTAAAAACATTGGGGGACTGTCTTCTTATATCCTCCTCCCCCATAAATACGGTACATTCCATCCCGAAAAGTGCGCTCACTGTAGCCGTAGCTACACCATGCTGACCGGCACCCGTTTCAGCGATTATCCTTCTCTTGCCCATCCGCCTGGCAAGCAGTGCTTGACCGAGGGTGTTGTTGATCTTATGAGAACCTGTATGATTCAAATCTTCCCGTTTCAGATAGATCTTTGCTCCACCCATTTTCTCTGTGAGACGCTCAGCGTAGTAAAGAGGTGTCTCTCTCCCCGCATATTCACAGAGGTAAGAGGAAAGCTCCTCCTTGAAGGTCTTATCCCTGCGTGCCTTGAGATAGGCACCTTCCAGTTCAAGAAGGGCAGGCATCAGTGTCTCGGCGGCATAACGACCCCCGAATGTTCCAAAATGTCCGTATCTATCAGGTAGCTTTTCGCGCATACTTTTTACCTTATTTTTTAACTTATACTCCATACAACAACCTTGTATAGTCCCGTGCCGTATTTAGTCCATGGTCTCCAGTCTAAAGTCGTTTACGCCTGAGTCCATAGTTGCTATCATTTTTCTTTTGCCTTCATACATCGTTGCTCAATTGAATCAGCATCTGGAGTTTCTCAAAGGCTGTGCCACTGTCAATACAATCCTCCGCTATCCTGATCCCCTCCTCGATAGAAGCAGCCATCTCCCCTGCCATAATGGCCAGTGCGGCATTGAGGAGAACAATCGCCCGGCAGGCGCCATCTTTTCCTTTGAGAACTTCCTCTGTTATCCGGGCATTTGTCAATGCATCTCCCCCTTGAAGCTCCTCTTCACTATATGTCTGCCCGAATATCATAACGGGAGAGATATTATAGGTAGTAATCAGACCTTCTTTCAACTCTGAAACACGCGTCTCTCCTGTCACGGTGGCCTCATCGAGACCGTCAGAACCATGAACTATAAAGGATCTTTTCGTTCCCAGATTTTTCAGAACTCCTGCAAATACCTCGGTCAGCTTGCCGTCATAGACACCGATAAGCTGAGATGTAGCACCGGCCGGGTTGGTAAGAGGGCCTAACATATTGAATATTGTCCTGATACCGATTTCCCGCCGCGGACCGATGGCATATTTCATGGCGCCATGAAGCTGAGATGCAAAGAGAAAGCCGATCCCGATCTGCTGGATACATTCCTCCACGATTTCCGGACCCACGTTAATATTAACTCCGAGAGCTTCCAGGACATCGGCGCTCCCGCAGCTGCTGGAAACCGCCCGGTTACCATGTTTTGCCACGGTAAGACCCGCCGCCGCAACTACAAAGGCCGTTGTCGTCGAGATATTAAAGGTATTCTTTCCATCGCCTCCTGTCCCGCAGGTATCCACGATAACGGAGGAGTTGGCATTGATCCTTGTTGCCTTCTGCCTCATGATCCTGGCCGCGCCGGTAACCTCTTCTACCGTTTCCCCTTTGATCCTGAGGGCTGTGATAAATGATGCAATCTGGGCAGGGGTAGCCTTCCCCTCCATGATCTCATCCATTACTTCCATCATCACAGCTTCTCTTATATTTTCATTGTTTACGACCTTGTCAATAGCTTCCCTGATCATCAATCTGCCCCTCTCAGACATCGAACCATATACCTGCAACAAAACCTCTGAAAATTTGGTTTTATGAGATGCTCATATGCAAAAAGATACCCAGTTTATTAGACTAACAGTAAGATTTTATAGTCTATCGTTCAACAAAGTCAAGGAAAAGTACAGAGAACTCTGCAAGAATTGCCAAGAGCCACAATGGGGTTTATTCCGATTTTAAATCAAAAATGAAATCAAGGCGGCAAGGAGGAGGCGACGCAGGCGTACATGAAACGTACGTCGAGGAGCCGACGACGACACCAACGAAGATAGCGCTCTGATTTAGAATTAGAATTAGCTGTCCTGATTTATATTTGATTCGACAGACGGTGTCAAAAGAAGTCCTGCTTTGATGATCGGTTACACCTGCAAATGTTCGGCAGCAGGTCATTGAATTACTCAAGGATAGCGGTTTGGAACATGCAACGACAGAACTAAGGGGCGCGTGCGAAGGTGGTGAGGTATTCTAACCAATTGACAAGAATTAAGCATACTGTGCCTGGGAATATCCCTTGGAAATATCCAAACCACATTTTTCCTTGTAAGCAGACTCGGCCTGGCTCACAAACTGCCTGAAGATTTCTGCCACGGGCAGAATGTCCTTCATTTTGTAGGTATTTTCGCCGGAAAAGAACAGCCCATCTTCCAGGTTGCCGGCGCGTGCGGCCAGAAGCCTTTCACTGATACAATAGTGGCGGTCACATTTTTTCAGGCAGAGGTTCTTGCATTGCCTGGTTGTCAGATCAATGCCTCCAGTGAGAGCTTTGACAAAAGGGGTGCTGATGGCACGGCCGGGCATGCCAACGGGAGAAGAGACAAGAACGATATCATCCTTGCCGGCATCAAGGTAGGCCTGCTTGAATTCGTCGGATACATCGCATTCTTCGCTCAATACGAACCTAGAGGCAATCTGAATACCGTCGGCTCCGTACTTGTCCATCATTTCAGCCATTTCATAGCCATTGGTGATCCCGCCGGCGGCAATAAGCGGGATGTTTTTCACGACATCGCGGATGGGAGGGAATATGGTCCGAAGTGGTTTGTCAGTACCGAGATGACCGCCGGCTTCCTTCGCCTCGACGATGACGACTGCGGCGCCGAGGTTTTCGGCAAGTTCGCCAAGGTTCGGCGACGAGACTATCATCGCGATGGGTACGTTGTATTTTTTGCCGATCTTGAAGATGTCGCGCGAGAACCCGGCACCGGTAATAATCAGATCAACTCCTGCCTCGATCGAGCTCATCACCAGGTTTTTGAAATTTTTCATTGCGTACATGATATTTACCGCAATGATTCCATCGGTTTGGCTTTTGGCCTTTTTTATATCTTCCTGGAGTTCATCTGTTGGAATACATGATCCTCCAATAACACCAATTCCTCCGCAGTTGGCTACGGGAGCGGCGAGTTTTGAAGTAGAAACGCGGATTGACATACCCCCCTGAATCAGCGGGATCCGGGCGGTCAGATCAGCAATTTTTAAAGGTGGTAACTTCATGAAAAAAGAACTCCTTTATTTTAGGTAAATAATTTATCATGCCTTTATTACAGATATTTGTCAAGCAATGTATTAATTTCATCACCAACATTTTATGATGATTGAATTTACAGCATAAATGGTGATTATGGGGCTGTTGAAAAAGCCTTGAGTCATTGTATCATTGCAGCTCAGAGTTTCAAGAAAATAATATAAATGATTGATATTGCTTGACAATATTGCATGTTTGTGTTAGGATTTCTCCATCA
>JBAZOY010000020.1:0-37846 GCA_041648505.1 Syntrophales bacterium
ATGGGAGAGGCTCATCGCCGTTATACACGGCATGTCAACTTTCGAGAAAAATGGAAGGGTCATCTTTGGCAGGAGCGCTTTGCGTCGTATCCGATGAATGAGAATCATCTTCTTGCCGCAGCCCGCTATATCGAGTTGAATCCGGTTCGTGCCGGTCTTGCAAAGGAACCGTGGTCTTACAAGTGGAGCAGTGCCAGTGCCCACGTGACTGGCTGTAATGATGGTCTGGTGGATGTTTTACCGCTTCTTGAGATAGTGGAAGACTGGCGGGGTTTTGTAGGGGAGGATGTAAGCACTGAAGAAATTGAACTTTTCCGCTTACACGAACGTACAGGGCGTCCTTTAGGAGATGAAGTCTTCCTGAAGAGAATAGAAGGATTGGTCTCCCGTGTTTTGCGACGGCAAAAGCCGGGGCCGAAAAAGAAGGACACGGGTAGTTAGGTATACTGCACCCGGAACTACTCCCCAGAACTACCTCGTATACTACCCCCCGGAACTACCAATAATGGTGGGTGAGTTGCTGTTATCATCTTACAAACAATATTCACAAACCATAGTTCGTTTACAGGAGGAACAATGTATCCGAAAATATCAGTGAATCTTGGGAATCTCGTTCTCTCTCTTTCCGATGCTTTGGATCTTGCATTTTCTTCACTTGCCATGCACCAGCAACGCACGGCTTATATCGCTTGGGAGTTGGGAAAACGGGTGAAGTTGGAGGAAAAAAGGCTCGAGCATGTTTTCATCGCCGGTTTGCTTCACGACATCGGAGCACTGTCGATCGAGGACAAGAAATCCCTTCATGATAACGAGACCACAGCAACGGAGCAGCACTGCATCCGAGGACAGAATCTATTCAAATCCAACCCGTGGCTTGCGCCATGCGCAAACTTGGTGCGATACCACCACCAGGATTGGGTTCTGTGGGAAGAACCGCGAGACGTTCCCGAAGTGTTCGATTCGCAATTACTCTTTCTCGCGGACTACTTGGAACGTCAAATAGACCGAAAGACATATATTTTGCATCAGGACGAGATGCTCCGCAGCCGGCTAAGGGAACTCGCGGGCCAGCAGGTCAGCAGCGAAATCGTCGACTTGTTCTTTGACGTATCCCGCCGGGAAGAATTTTGGTTAGACCTCACATCGCCCCGCCTTTATTCATTGCTTCTACACCACGGTCCATTTCAGACGATCGAAGTCGACCTCAAAAACATCACAATCTTCGCCAGACTGATCAGTATGATTATCGATTTCAAATCACCCTTTACTGCCGCTCATTCTTCAGGCGTTGCCCAGTGTTCCATGCTCCTTGCCGAGATGTCGGGTATGTCCGAATCCGAGGTGAATCTGATGGAAGCAGCGGGGCTGCTTCACGATCTCGGCAAACTGGTCGTCCCCAACTCGATCCTGGAAAAACCAGCGGGGCTGACGCATGCGGAAATGGCCGTGATGAAGCAACATACCTACCACACTTTCTCCGTCCTCAGCAGCATCAGAGGACTCCAGATGATTGCCGAATGGGGCGCTTATCACCATGAGAGGTTGGACGGCAAGGGATATCCTTTCCGGCGAGAAGCGCATGAAATGAGCCTCGGAGCGCGGATTATGGCCGTTTCCGACATATTTACAGCGCTGGCCGAGGATCGCCCGTATCGAAAAGGGATGAATGCGGAGCGCATTAAAACTATTCTTCAAGATCAGGCATCGCACGGCATACAGGACGTCCGCATCGTGAATCTTTTGTTTGAAAACATAGAGGGGATCCGCAAGAGTGTAGCAGAAAAGCAAGAGCAGACCCGGCATTACTATCGGACTGCGGTTGAAAAGTCATAATAGTTCCGAAGGTGAACTCCGAAATCCATGGTAACCTCTCTCCGGAAAACGGGACCAGCTTTCGTCAGACTATGAGTATGATTTTGATTTTAAAGGATGATTCATGCCTGTTCATGACATTATTTACAACCGTCAGGAAAAACTGGTGGATCATATTACCTGGATTCTTCCATATTTCTATTGAATTCCGTACCCATTTTGGGTACAATCGTACCCAAAATGGGTACGGTGGTTTGAATATGGGTATGATAGCGGCAAATGATCATCTGACAGAAATCCTCTTCGGCAAGACCCGGCGGGCCATATTATCGGTGGTTTACGGTCATGTCGATGAAACGTTCTATCTGCGTCAGCTTGTTCGGGTTGTCGGAAGCGGTATGGGTGCGGTACAGCGTGAATTGAAGTCTCTCACGGAAGCAGGCATTATCAGGCGCATCGAAAAGGGCAAGCAAACCTATTATCAGGCCAATCCCCAATGCGCGGTCTTTACTGAGCTGAAAAGCCTGATCATGAAAACCGCCGGCATGGGGGATGCTCTCAAAATTGCACTAGCACATCTGGCGGATCACATTCAGACAGCCTTCATTTACGGTTCCATCGCTCGTGGCTTTGAAAACAAAGGAAGCGACGTGGATATATTTATCGTTGGAGAGGTAACCTTTGCCGAAGTTGTCGAAGCGCTCAGTCCCGTTCAGCAGACCCTGAACCGGGAAATCAATCCCACCGTCTATCCCGTTGATGAATTTCGGGCGAAGCAGAAAGCGGGGCATCACTTTATCAAGTCAGTCCTTGAAGGAAATAAACTCTTTCTGATTGGAGACGAACATGACCTTGCGAAGATGGCTTCTTAATGGCTGGCTGATGCCGCACAAGACAAGTACTCAGGAAATATCAGACCTGCTTGCCTTGGTGGATCGTGATCTTGCAGACTGCCAGTTGTTGGGGCTGAGTCCGGACTGGCGCCTGAATATCGCCTATAATGCCGCTCTGCAGGCGGCAACAGCCGCGCTTGCCGCAGCGGGTTACCGGGCAGCAAGGGAATCTCACCACTATCGGATTATTCAATCCCTTGCCTATACAATCGGTGCTCCCGCTGGTCTTATCGCCCGGTTTGATCAGTTCCGCAAAAAAAGAAACATCGGCGGTTATGAGCGGGCTGGCATTGCCTCCGATCAGGAAGCAAAGGAGATGTTTTCCCTGGCAAAAAATATCCGTAGCGATGTGGAAGCATGGCTGAACCAGACCCATCACGAATTTATGGAGAAATGATCCATGCCTGCCCATGACATTATTGACAACCGTCAGGAAAAACTGGTGGATCATATCAACCGGATTCTTGACTCCAGAGACGCGGCGAGATTTGCCGTGGGTTACTTTTTTCTTTCCGGCCTGACGGCCATTTCGGAAAAACTCTCCCGGATTAAGGAATTACGGCTGCTCATCGGCAATACGACCAATCGGGAAACTCTGGAACAATTGGCCGAAGGCTATCACCGTCTGGAGATGGTGGCCGAGGCCGCCGAGGCAGAACGGTACCCGAAGCGGAGCGACATTAGTCAGATGTCAATGGAGACAACGGGGAGCGTCCGGATCGGCATGGAGCTGATGGACCAAACGGACGAAGGGGAAATCCTCGTCAAGTCTCTGGTGCGGATGATCGAAGAGAAACGCCTCAAGGTTCGGGTTTACACACGGGGGCGTCTCCATGCGAAGGCCTATATCTTCGATTACGGCACGGTTTACGATCGGAACGGAAAACCTGTAGATCGCCATGAAGAAGGGATCGCCGTTGTCGGTTCGTCCAATCTGACCCTCTCCGGCGTCAACCACAACACGGAACTCAACGTCGTCGTTCAGGGCAACGACAACCATGCCGAGCTTGTCCGATGGTTTGAAGACCTCTGGAAGGAAGCCCAGGATTTCGATGAAAACCTGATGCAGGAGATGAAGGCATCCTGGGCGATAGCGCCTGTCCGGCCCTATGACATCTATATGAAGACCCTCTACGCCCTGGTTAAGGACCGCATCGAAGGGGGAGAAGATCAGGATCTCCTTTGGGATGACGAGATCACGCGGAGACTGGCCGATTTTCAGAAGGTTGCCGTCAAACAGGCCATCCAGATTATCCGGGACTATGGCGGGGCCTTTGTATCCGACGTGGTGGGTCTCGGAAAATCCTATATCGGCGCCGCCATTGTCAAACATTTTGAGCGTGTCGAACATGCCCGGCCTTTGATTATCTGTCCGGCAACGCTGGTCGAGATGTGGGAACGTTATAACGAGGTCTATCAGCTCAATGCCCGGGTCCTGTCCATGGGGTATCTCCGGGAAAGGGACGCCCGGCCGGCGCAGTTTCTCAAGGAAGACGTGATCTACCGGGATCGGAACTTCCTCCTTGTTGATGAGAGCCATAATTTCCGCTATGCCGACCCCCAGCGTTATAAGATGGTGGAATCCTTTCTGGAAACGGGGAAGAAATGCTGCTTCATCACTGCCACCCCGCGTAATAAAAGCGCATGGGATGTCTATTACCAGGTGAAACTCTTTCACCAGGATGACAAGACGGATTTGCCCATCGATCCACCGAATCTGAAAGAATATTTCCGCCTGATTGAAAAGGGGGAAAAGAACCTTCCTGATCTCCTGTCCAATCTTCTCATCCGCCGGACACGGAATCACATCCTCCGATGGTACGGATATGACTCTGAAACCCATCGACAGATCGACCCCTCCCATTTCAGAGATTATCAGGACGGCCGCCGCCGGGCTTACGTCATGGTGGCTGGGAAGCACCAGTTCTTCCCCAAACGGGAGTTGGAAACGATTGAATACAGTATCGAAGAAACCTACCAGGGGCTCTATCACGAATTGCGCGGATATCTCGGCAAAGCCTCCCGGAAGGGACAGCCGGTCAAGCCCCCTCCCAACGAGCTGACCTATGCCCGATATGGTCTGTGGCATTATGTCGTCAAAGAGAAACAGAAAAAGGAGCCCTATGCCAGTCTCCACCGGGCCGGTTCCAACCTGCGCGGCCTGATTCGGGTTTTGCTTTTCAAGCGCTTTGAATCGAGTATCTATGCCTTTCGTGAGACGGTGAGGCGTCTGCTGACCGTCCATAAGCGATTCTTAGAGGCCCTTGCGCAAGGATTCATCCCCGCGGGGGAGGATGCCCAGGCCATCCTGTACGAACCGAATCAGGACGAAGAACAGGAGCTGATGGATGCCCTGAGGCAGGTTTCCGGAAAATACAATGTCGCCGATTTTGATCTGCCAAGATTGAAGGGACACATCGCCCACGATATCCGATTGCTGGAAAGGATGCTGGAGCTCATTTCGCCTATCACATCTGACCGGGATGCCAAACTCCAGACACTGCTAAAAAAACTGAAAGAAAAGCCACTGAAGGATGGCAAGCGGCTGATCTTTACCCAGTATGCGGATACGGCGCGGTACCTCTTTGAAAACCTGAATCCACAGGGCGCGCGGCAGGATATCGATGTGATCTTCAGCGGAGACAAGAGCAAGGCCAGAGTCGTTGGCCGCTTTGCACCGAAGGCGAACCCGGAGTACCGCTTCACAGCCGGGGAAAAAGAATTGATGACGGTCGTTGCCACCGATGTCCTGGCCGAAGGTCTCAATCTTCAGGACTGCGACAAGATCATTAACTATGATCTCCATTGGAATCCGGTTCGATTGATCCAGCGGTTTGGACGCATTGACCGGATCGGCTCGGAACATGATGTGGTTTACGGTTTCAACTTCCTACCTGAAACTGGCATTGAGCGCAATCTCGGGCTCCGTCAGAAACTTCATAACCGCATCCAGGAGATACATGATACGATCGGGGAAGACTCGGCTATTCTCGACCGGTCTGAGCAACTGAACGAAGAGGCGATGTACGTCATTTATGAAAAGAAAGGCAGCCAGCTTTCGCTGTTTGAAGAAGAGGCGGAATTTCTGGATCTCAATGAGGCGGAAGAAATCATGCGGCAATTACGCCGCGACAATCCTTCGGAATACGATCGGATTGCCGACCTCCGGGACGGCATCCGTACGGTAAAACCTTCAGTAACGAAGGGCCTATATGTCTTCTGCCAGGCAGGCAGGTACCAACAGCTATTCCTTTTAAACGAAAAGAGGGAGATTACCTCCAGAGATATACCTCGCATCCTCGGCATGATCAAATGTGATCCTGAACTGAAGGCGCAGGGGTTTCCATCCGGCTACAACGCCGACGTGATGCATGTCAAACGCCAATTTGCAGAGACGGTCAAGCAACGACAGGCGGAACGGGAACACAGCCTGTATCTATCCCAGGGACAGCGTTTCGCATTGCGGGAATTGCGGGTACTCTTTGGACTTACCGCGGATGATGATACGAAAATTCAGATTAATGTCCTGGAAAAGGCTTTTCGCGGGCCAATGACATCGGCTATCAATAAGGAACTCAATCGTATTCGTCGCAACGGCATGACAGGTGAGCATTTAATGCGAGTCTTGACTGACCTTTATCATCAGCACAGCATGCGGGATTGGTCGATGCAGCGGAGACAGAGGTCTGAGGATCAGATCATACCAAAGATCGTATGTAGTGAAGGGCTTTTATAAGAGAAAAAGTCAATCCTTCAAATAAAATGAATTATGCAGCCGAAATCGAAACCACAGTTCAATAGGTAATCCGAATCTCACTGTGAGTAGTAGATTGAAACCTTGGATGCGGTTTTGATAACCGGTACATTTTATTTTTTCTTTAATCACTCCTAAGGCATTACGGATGGAAAGCTTCTATGCAAGCACATCTGCCGCAAATCTTGACTTCAAGAAATAATCGACAGGCATCTGGTATGATCGATATCGTTGATAGGCAGTTGCTATAGGCAGTTTCCACCACCTGACGTTTGGAACGGTGACAACGGATGTATCCATCGTTATTCTTCACGCCGAAGTCCGCTGAAGGATTTCCTGGCGACCCAACTGCATGGCGGCGCCCGCCGGTATGACCGGATTGCCGCGTCCATCAGCTCCTGTCGGAGCGACAGGTGAACATCCGGAACATGGTTGGATGGATATCAGATACCCTGGAAGACGTCTGGGGGCCGCAGCAGGTCAGGGGAGGTGGAACATGCCTGGGAAATTTGATATTATTTCATGTGCAGGATGCCTGAAACTTTTCTGCATCTATATTTGTCTAACAATCAGAATGAAAATAATGGAAGAAATAGCCAAGGATACAATCATCAATGCATCTCGAGGTGATATGAATGCCTTTGCAACAATATACAGGAACACTTCGGGATTTGTATATAACGTAGCGTTACGTACGGCCGGCTCGTACGACGTTGCGGCGGACATTACTCAGGACGTTTTTCTTAAAGTCTACGAGGAGCTTAAAAACTTCAGGCATGTCTCGAAGTTCCAGACATGGCTTTACAGGATAACCGTCAATATGACGCTCAACGTATTAAAGAAAAATTCAAAATACGCCAATAAAACAATTGACATAAACGATATACCGGACTCGATAACAACCGAAAATTCGGTTCATGATCAGATTGAAAGAAACGCCAGAAACGAAGAATTACAAAAGCTTCTGGATACACTGCCCGAAGACCAGAAAATATGTATCGTGCTTAGGAACATTGAAGATATGAGTTACAAAGAAATAGCCGGAACTCTTGGTATAAATATAAACACCGTTCGTACCCGGCTAAAAAGGGCGCGTGAAAACTTACTGAAACGCGCCGGGGGAGGTAAATTAAATGAGATGTACTGAAATTAGAGATGTTATCATGACAGACTTTGTCGATGGCGAACTTGATGCCGAAAAAGCAAAGGTCGTCAATGAACACCTTGCAGAGTGCCATGCATGCAGGACCTTCGAGAGCAACTTTGTCAAAACCGCTGTAGAGCCGTTCAAAAACGCACGGAGAGAAAACCCGCCTCCTTATATATGGCAGAACATTAGAAACGGGGTTGTGCAGAAAAATGCGCTAAAAGAGCAAAATTTCTTTTATATACTAAAAGGTTGGCTCAGTCTCCCAAAAGCAGTCATGGTAACCGCCACGGTTGTGTGCCTTATATTTGTGTCCGTATTTTTCATAACCAACCAGCGTACCGTCGTGACTAATGCCCCGGACAAAGCACAATTCTCTACCGAGAAAACTATCCAGACCAAAGAGAATTATTTTTCTTACCTTTATGAAGACGTCGATACAATCTATGCAAATGAAAAAGGTCTGGGAACGGCGGTTGAAGAATTGATCCTGGCGGATAACCGCAGCTGAAACTTTTTCCGGCTCCTGATTGTCTAATAGCTGATATTGGAGAAACCTTTCCAAAGGACTTATTGGAAACGTTTCTTTTACGGTCAAGATGGATCTTTTACACGATCGACTAAAGAAGGAGGTATTGAGTTATGAAAAGTAAAACAATCTTGGTAATGATGTTTGTATTAATGCTTATCGTTGCAGGTATGTCCGTTTATGCGGGGGACGGTTTCTGCAAAGGAAACGGCAAATTAATGCAGGAAAGATTTGAAAAAATCGCCAAAGAACTTAACCTTACTGACCAACAGAAACAGCAGCTTGAAGAACACAGGAAAAAAAGCATGGAGGAAAATGCAGCGATACATAAAGAGATGATGGACAAGCATGACGAGTTGAGAAAAGAGCTTGATAAGTCCGATACCAATCAAGCCAATGTTGACCGCATCGTGAAAGAATTGAAAGAACTCCATGGCAAACGACTCGATTCTATGGTTACCAGGGTCCAAGAAATGAAAAAGATACTAACACCCGAGCAGTTCGAAAAAATGAACAAGTCAATGGAGAAGAGAAGGGAGGAAATGAAAAATCAGATGATGAAAAAGGGCGTGCGTGGCCACCACGGTCCAGGAATGGATTTTGATATGCCTTGAGATTATTCGGAAAATTAAATATTATGAAATATTGCTGGAAAGGGACAAGCAGGAAACCGACCCCGGAGGTGCTTTTGAATAGTAATCAAAAGAGCTTTCGGGGTTTTATTCCAATTCTAAATCAAAGCGCTATCTTCGTTGGCATCGTCGTCGGCTCCTCGACGTACGTTTCATTCATGTACGCCTGCGTCACTTCCTCCTTGCCGCCTTGATTTCATCTTTGATTTAAAACCGGAAGTATACATGTTTTGCTCTAGCGAAATTTCGGTTAGACAGGACGTTATAAGTATTAGAAACTATTACCTCAGGTAAGAACAAAGCCGCGTCTATACTTCAACAATACGGACACGAGATTAACATTGCTTTGCTCTACAGCTCTTTTATTTGTAATAGCTTTCAATATTGAGCAACTAAAAGTTCAAGGTACAGGAGGGCAGGATGAAGTATTTTATCTCTTTTATTTTATCTCTTTTATTGGTTATGCCCTGTAATGTTGGCGCAGAGGACATTATAAGGAGAGGAGAGACTCTTAATATCGAGAGATGCATCGAAATAGCGCTGAAAATGTATCCTAATATTATCGCCGCAAAAAGTAATGTTGAGGCAAATATAAGTCGCGTCGGACAGTCTAAGGCAGGTTATTATCCTCAGATAAACTGGTCATCGAGCTATGACAGGGTCAGGCCAACTGGTTCATCTTCTTTGTATACTACAACAGATGTCCCGTCTGGGAGAAATGGTCATTCATTTGACGAATACTCCAGCGGTTTTAATCTTAGCCAGAGCATTATTGATTTCGGGAAAACTCAAACCCAGGTGAATATCCAAGAATTTAATCTCAGTTCATCGCGTTCGGATCTTGAAGATGTATCCGAGCAGGTAATTTTAAATGTCAAGCAGGCATACTACGGTGTATTGCAGGCAAAAAGAAGCAGAGATGTTTTTGGGGAGAGCGTGAACCAATTCCAGCGGCATCTTGAGCAGGCACGGGGTTTTTATGAAGTGGGCACAAAACCAAAATTTGATGTGACAAAGGCGGAGGTTGACCTTAGTAATGCCAAACTTAATCTGATAAAATCTGAAAATGCCTTGAAATTGGCAATTGTCCATTTGAACAATGCAATGGGAATCACTGCCGAAATTCAATATACGCTTGAAGACAATCTTGCGTTCCAGAAATACGAGACTGCCCTGGAAGTTGCGGTGGAAAAAGCCTATAAAAACAGGCCGGATCTTCAATCCGTTACCACAAAGATGCTGGCGTCGGAAAGTTCTATCGAACTTGTCAAGAAAGAATACTATCCTGTCTTGGTGGGTAATGCGGCTTATAACTGGTCCGGCGAAGAATTTCCGCTGGACAGCGGTTGGAGTGTGGGAGCAACGCTTTCTTTCCCTATATTCAGCGGTTTTTCAACTAAATATCAGGTGGCAGAAGCAAATGCGAACTTCAATATTCTAAAGGCCAATCAAGAATCACTGAGGCAGAATGTCTTGCTGGAAGTAAAGCAGGCGTATTTAAACCTTAAAGACGCGGAGGAGAGGATTCCTACAGCAGAGCTTACTGTAAAGCAGGCAGAGGAAAATTTTGAGATAGCAAATGGGAGGTATGCCGCAGGTGTGGGAAATCCCATTGAGGTCACTGATGCGGAGGTGGCATTAAGTAATGCGAAGGCATCCTATATCCAGGCACTGTACGATTATAAGGTTGCCCAGGCAAGTCTGGAAAAGGCTATGGGTTCAAAATGAAAAAGATATTCATCGTCAGCATTATTATCTTAGTTGTGATTGTTGCCGTGATCCTCTTATTCAGGGGTAAAGGGAATGGTATTAAATTTAAAACTGAAAAGGTTGCAAGGGGGGACATTGAAACAACGGTTACTGCAACGGGAACAGTCAATGCTGTAACTACTGTTCTTGTGGGGACACAGGTTTCCGGTACTATTAAAAACATATATGTAGATTTTAACTCCCCCGTAAAAAAAGGTCAGCTCATCGCTCAGATAGATCCTGCTATAGTTGAGGCACAGGTGGAACAGGCCAGGGCAAACTTACTTTCGGCCGGGGCAAACCTTAAAAAAAATGAGGCAATGCTGGCTGACGCAAAAAGGACGCTGGAAAGAAGCCGAGAGTTATTTTCGAAAAACCTTATTGCCAGAAGTGATCTTGATACGGCGGAAACAAATTTTGAAACAGCAAAGGCCTCGGTGGATGCGGCACAATCGCAGATTGCTCAGACAGCAGCTGCCTTGAAGTTTGCGGAAACCAATTTTCGATATACAAGAATACTCTCCCCTGTAAATGGAGTGGTCATATCGAGAAATGTGGATATCGGCCAGACTGTAGCGGCGAGCTTTCAGACTCCTACATTATTCACTATAGCGGAGGACCTCACGAAGATGCAGGTCAATACCAGTGTGGACGAGGCTGATATAGGTAAAGTGAAGGTTGGGCAGGATGTCGAATTCACCGTTGACGCCTATCCGGATATTACTTTCAAGGGTAAGGTATCGCAGGTCAGGAATGCCCCGGTTACAATCCAGAATGTTGTTACTTACGATGTTGTGGTCATGGTGGATAATTCCGAACTTAAACTCAAGCCGGGGATGACCGCTAACGTATCCATAATAATATCAGTCAAGAAAAGTGTGCTAAAAGTTTCCAATGCAGCATTGAGATTCAGGCCTGACGAGAAAAGTGTGCCGACACCGAAGAAAAAAGGCCGAGGGGTCTGGATAATTGAAAAAGGCACACCCAAACGTGTACCGGTCTCTACAGGGATCAGTGACGGTAATTTTACAGAACTCGTTTCGGGTGACTTAAGGGAGAGGCAGGAATTAATAGTAGAATCTCTCGAAAAGCCTAAGAGTCAATCTGTGGGCCATTCACCAAGGATGTTCTGATATGGCGCTGATTGAGACGCATAACATTACCAAAGTCTACAGGCTTGGCGATATTGATCTGGCTGCACTCAACAGAGTTTCTGTAACGGTGGAGAAGGGAGAATTTGCTGCCGTTATGGGACCGTCGGGATCGGGCAAATCGTCGTTTATGAATATCTTAGGATGTCTTGATAAGCCCACAAGCGGCCGGTATTTCTTGGAAGGTACAAACATCGGCACTCTTGTTAAAGATGAACTCGCAGGTATAAGAAATAAGAAAATAGGCTTTGTTTTTCAGGGGTTCAACCTGCTTCCGAGAGCATCCGCTCTTGAAAATATTGAACTTCCGATGCTCTATAACGGAATTTCTTCAAAAGAGAGAAGGGAGCGGGCAGCGATGGCTCTCAGGAGTGTCGGTCTGGAAGGGAGGGAAGATCACCGTCCCAATCAGCTCTCAGGCGGCCAGCAGCAAAGAGTTGCGATTGCAAGGGCACTGGTGAATAATGCTCCCATAATCCTTGCAGACGAGCCGACAGGCAATCTTGACACTAAAACAAGTGCCGAGATTATGGAATTGTTCGTAAAGCTCAATGTTGAATCGAATATCACGGTTATAATCGTCACCCATGAACCGGATATTGCTGCATACGGCAGACGGATAATAAGATTCCTGGATGGCCGCATTATAAGTGATGAAATAACGACAGATAGTGACCGGGATAGGGACTGATTTTATGATTAACATAACGGCGACATCTAAAATATCGTTCAGGGCTTTAAGGGTAAACAAGATGCGCTCGGCCCTTACGATGTTAGGGATGATTATTGGTGTCGGAGCTGTCATTGTTATGCTTGCCGTCGGCATGGGGGCGAGCGAAAATATAGCTCAGCAGATTTCAAGTATGGGCAGTAATTTGCTTATAGTTCTACCCGGGGCAACTACAGCAGGAGGTGTTAGAATGGGTGCCGGCACGCAACCGACTCTCACTCTGGCCGATGCAGAAGCGATACAAAAGGAATGCCCCGCAGTATCGAATGTTGCCCCTACCCTCAATGGCGTTGCACAGATTGTCTATGGGCATCAGAACTGGTCAACTGGCGTGTTGGGCACAACACCGGGTATGCTGGATGTGCGCGACTGGCAGCTTGCTTCCGGCCGGCCGTTTACGCAGCAGGACGTAAAAAACGCTACCAAGGTATGCCTGTTAGGACAGACTGTAGTGGATAATCTTTTTGGAGACATAGAATCGGTAGGGGAAATCATAAGGATCCAAAAGGTGCCGTTTATGGTTTTAGGTGTCCTTGAGAGGAAGGGTCAGTCTCCAAGAGGAGATGATCAGGATGATACCATACATATACCTGTAACGACAGCGCAAAAAAAGCTCTTTGGAACGGCTTTCCCGGGGATGGTGCGGGTCATAATGGTGAAGGCAAAAAGCACGGACGACTTAACGCCCGCGGAACAACAGATAAATGAGTTACTCAGACAGAGGCACCACATCGGCCAAAAACAGGAGAATGACTTTACTGTCAGAAATCTTACCCAGATAATGCAGACTGCTGAGCAGTCATCGAGAATAATGACTTTGTTGCTCGGGGCTATAGCATCGGTTTCTCTTCTTGTCGGAGGGATTGGTATTATGAATATAATGCTCGTCTCTGTTACGGAAAGGACGAGAGAAATAGGAATAAGGATGGCCATGGGGGCGAAGACGTGGGATATAAGGTTACAATTCATAATCGAGGCGCTTATACTTTCAATAATGGGTGGAGTTATCGGTATTCTCGGGGGTATTTCCGGTTCAAAAATATTGTCGCTCATTGCAGGCTGGCCCACAATAGTAAAGCCCTTTTCAATTTTTCTTGCCTTCGGATTTTCCGCTATTGTTGGGATATTCTTTGGATTTTACCCTGCTTATAAGGCATCGCTGCTTGACCCGATAGAAGCATTAAGGTATGAGTAAATTAACGCGAGAATAAACTTACAACGCAAGGTGGTGGCAGGCTTTACAGATTGTATTCAGCGGCGCGCAAAAATCTTTTTCGACCGTGCAAGGTCTGTAGGTTTCGCTTAGCTGCGCAAACACAACTCGTTCCTTTTGATATCTAGTCCCACTATTATGTAAAGATCTCTGAACTATATTTAGAGGTAAAAATAGCATTTCTTGTCAAATCGAAAGGAGCATTTAAAAATGACAGCAGGTTTTGGATCAGCCAGTCTTGGTTCTTACCGGACTGCGGTAGAGAAGGTTCTTACGGAGTTGTATAATCACCGGATCGTTACCCGGATCCGGGATAAGGATTATACCGTATGGAAAGATTCTCCTGTTGAGATTACGAATCGCCTTGGATGGCTGGAAAGCCCCAGGGCCATGATGGCAGCCGTTAACCATATCAATAATGTGGTGGATGAGGTACGTGGTGATGATTACACTCATGCTCTGTTGCTGGGGATGGGCGGATCAAGTCTCGCGCCCGAAGTCTTCCGAACGACTTTTGGCGTCCGTGACGGCTACCTTGATCTCACGGTACTCGACAGCACAGATCCGGGGACTATCCTGGCCCATAAGGAAAGACTTGATCCGGCAAAAACGCTCTTTATCGTTTCTACCAAGTCCGGCGGCACGGTAGAGACCTTTTCTCTCCTTAAATATTTCTACAATCATGTAAGAGAAACTCTGGGTGAATCAAAGGCAGGAAGGCACTTTATCGCGATTACAGATCCGGGAAGCGCTTTGGCTGATCTTGCTACAGCACATCAATTCCGAGCCACCTTTCTTAATGATCCCTCTATCGGTGGACGTTATTCGGCCATCTCCTATTTCGGTCTGGTACCGGCGGCGCTGATCGGCATGGACATAGAGATCATTTTGTCGCGGGCTGCGGTAACGGCTGATCAAGAATTTGCCTGTAACAAGCCGGATATAGATACTTTAAACGGGGCATCCATCGGTGTGGTCCTGGGGGAAATGGCCAGGGCAGGCAGAGACAAGGCGACATTTATTATTTCTCCCCGCATAGCGAGCTTTGGCGATTGGCTGGAACAGCTTATTGCGGAAAGTACCGGTAAGGAGGGGAAGGGAATCCTGCCTGTTGTGGGTGAGCTATTGGGAAACACTGATGTGTACGGCAGCGACCGCCTCTTTATCCTTCTTCACCTGGATGGTGATGATGTTGATAACGGCAGGATTGCCGCACTAGAAAAGTCCGGGCATCCTGTGGTACGTATTGATTTACATGATTGCTATGACCTGGGAGGACAGTGCTTCCTATGGGAGATGGCCACGGTTGTAACCGGTCATCTTTTAGGTATTAACCCCTTTGACCAGCCCGATGTAGAGGCAAGTAAGGTGTTGACCAGGAAGATGATTGCCGGATATAGAGAAAAGGGTAAGCTGCCTGTTAATGAACCTGCCCTGACAGGTAAAGGGATAGATGTCTACGGTAATATCCGGGCTGAAAGTCCGGCAGCGGCGCTGGCTGCCTTTATTCGGCTGGGCGGACCAAATGCCTATATAGCCATCCAGGCCTATGTACAGTGTACTTCCGAAACAGATGCGGCACTGTTTCTCCTCCGGCAGCGGTTGCGGGATCAATACCGTCTGGCTGCAACGGTCGGTTATGGGCCACGCTTTTTACACTCAACCGGTCAACTCCACAAGGGGGATGGCGGCAGGGGCCTTTTCATTCAATTGACTGCCGATGATCTTCGGGATGCGCCTATCCCCGATGAAATGGATAACAACGAATCCTCCATGACCTTCAGTCTCCTCAAAGCGGCTCAAGCCCTCGGTGACCAGCAAGCGCTCATCAATGCCGGCCGGCATGTAATTCGTTTTCACCTCGGGACGGATGTAGCAGCTGGGCTGGAGGTTTTAACAGGGCTGTAATAGTCAGGCATTCCCAAGACAGGCATTCTTTTTGCGATGTTTAAGCCGCTTGCCCCGGGATTATATTCCTATTTTCCAATTTTTAATTCTTCGTCGTGCCTCCTTTAAAAGTTGGAACGCATTTCACTAGTTATGGCAAAAATTGCTTTTGTAACAGGGATATAAATTCTTCAAATCTAACCGGTTTACTAAAAAGAAAACCTTGCGCCTCCCTGCAGCCGCAACTGTACAAATAATCACGCTGAACTTCCTTTTCTACTCCCTCGGCAATAACATGTAACTCCAGACTATGCGCTAAGAGTATTATCGCTTTTACAATAGATGAGTTTCCCTTGTCAGTTGGGATATTATGCATAAATGATTGGTCTATCTTTAAAGAATCTATGGGGAGCTTTTTGAGATAATTTAATGAAGACCAGCCAGTGCCGAAATCATCTATTGAGAGCTTTATCCCCAGGTCTTTAAGGTCATTAAGAACATGAACAGCGTCTTGTTTGACCAGGACGTTTTCGGTAAGTTCAATTTCGAGTAGCGAGGCTTGAAGTCCTGTTTGATTCAAAATTCCGGAAACTAAAGATACAAACTTACGTTGTATTAACTGCCGGTAGGAAATGTTTACTGCCATAGGCAGGGGAGGGTAACCACTATTCTGCAAACGAATGCTTGTTTGACAGGCGGTCAGGAGTACCCACTCTCCAATCTTCTCTATAAGATCCGATTCCTCGGCAATTGGAATAAATTTACAAGGGGGAATGAAGCCTCGTTCCGGATGGTTCCATCTTATCAATGCCTCAATGCCAATAATCCTGCCATCTGAAATATTGACTTTCGGTTGATAATATTGATCAAATCCCATGTTTGCAATGGCCTCGCGCATGGCATTGATCAAATTTATCCTTTCCATAGCGGCAGTGTGCATTTCTTTGTTGGAAAACCGGAAATTGTTTTTTCCGCTATTTTTCGCACTATACATTGCCATGTCGGCGTTTTTTAGTATCATCTCCATGGTAGCATTGTCGGAATTATAAACACTAATCCCGATACTTGTTGTTATATGTAGCGCTATACCCGAAACAATAAATGGTTCGGACAGTGAATCAATAAGTCGCTTTGCTACAGTGGCAGCGTTATGGTCATCCTTGACATCCTTGAGCAATATTATGTACTCATCACCGCCAATGCGCGATATTACTGACGGTGAACCTTCCTGCGCTGCTCGTGAGGTATAGTCAATAGTACGGATAGAGTGTGTCAAACGTTCTGCGAGACTTACTAACAATTTGTCTCCCGTGTCATGTCCATAGGTATCATTAATATGCTTGAAATTGTCAATATCCAGGTACAACACGGCGAATTTATGATTATTTCTTTTTGCTGTTTCTATTTCGTGTGCCAAGGTTTTTTTGAAAGATAACCGGTTTGGTAATTTAGTTAAAGAGTCATAATATGCAAGCTGATGAATTTTCGTTTCAGTCTTTTTGCGCTCAGTTATATCCTGGATTATTCCTGCCAATAAAGTAACATCAGGGGCCTCGTTATTGACTCTCTGGATATGATGGTTGACAAACTTTTCGCTGCCGTTTCTTAGAACAATACTATGATCTAATTCAATATCTGTCTTTTCCCGGATTATTCTATCTATTGATGATGTTATGAATTCCTTGTCTTGAGGATGCATTAAACTCATGAATAATTCAAAGGTAGGCGTGATCTTGCGGTCTTTTATTCCGAATAAACGAAAAAGCTCATTTGACCAATACATATGGTCATCTGTTGGGTTCCATTCCCAGTTGCCCAATTTGGCTATCTGCTGTGCATTAACAAGGCTGGCCTCACGATTTTGAAGCCTTTGAAAAACATGATACGATCGTAACATATAAAGAATCCGGTGATATAAGATTGTCCAGTTCATTGGTTTGGTGATGAAATCAGTAGCGCCGACTTCATATGCACGGTTGATAGAGCATATATCTTCAAGAGCCGTCATCATAAGGATGGGAATTAGTTTAACTCTCTGAATTTTCCTCATTTCCTCACAGGTCTTGAAACCGTCCATTTCAGGCATAACAACATCGAGCAGAATAAGATCAGGATATATATCACTTAAAACAGAAAGAGCCTCTGAACCGTTCACAGCCTCATGTACCATAAACCCTTCGGGTTCCAGGGTTTCGCGTACCAGCATACGGATCGTTGCATCATCATCAACAACAAGAACAACAATATTTTCTTTATGCTTTCCCGTCTGATCCATCTTTAATTAAATCCGCCTCAGTTTCTAATGCAATCTTTACCTTCTTATATTCTTTCTCAATTTTTGCAAGCAGCTGATCTGCGTTGTTCAATTTATTTTCCTTGCACATGAGTTCCATTTCCCTGCAGAGCATCGTTAGCTCAGTAGCCCCTAAATTTGCGTTACTGGATTTTAATGTATGGGCTGTTCTTTGTATCACTGGGATATCATTTACGGACAAGGCTTCGCTAAGGCTCTTTAAAAGCCTCGGGACTTCATCCAGGTGTGTGGTAATAACACGGTAAAGGATGTTTGGTCTGCCTTCCCGCTGCAATAAACGTATGCTGTCCAGCTTTGACTGGTCCAGAATGTGAGTTGTCCCATTTTGCTGTTCTGTGGCATTGTTCGATCCGCCACCTTTGTCCGAAACAGATTGTTCATCTGTGGCAAAACAGGATGATGGTTTCTTTTTTGCTTTTATACAGGGTCCTTCTTGTTGATTTATATCCTTACAGCGCCAACGATCTAAAACGGATTTCAGTTGATCACGTGTATAAGGCTTACTTAAGTAGTCACTCATACCTGCACTCAGACACTTCTGATCATCTCCTGCCAGGGCATGGGCAGTCAGTGCAACAATAGGAATTTGTGACTGATGACCGATAAGGGCCGAGGCCTCTTTTTCTCTGATAATTCGTGTAGCCTGATATCCGTCCATCTCCGGCATCTGGCAGTCCATGAATACAATGTCATAATACTTGGTCGATATAGCCTCAACTGCCTCTTTGCCATTGGTCACTATGTCAGCCTCATACCCGAGACTCTTAAACATTTCTCTGGCAAGAATCTGGTTTACCTCGTTATCCTCGGCAACAAGAATTTTACCTTTAAATGTCTCTTCTGTCTCCGGTGCCTGCTGCTCTACATGCGGTATCCGATTTGAAATTTCAGGGGAAATGTTCTTTACGCTGAGGAGAGCATTATAAAGCGCAGACTTTTTGATCGGGTTATATAAGCAGGCAAGGATATCATCATTATTGAAGACATTATTATTGAGATTATCCGATACATTTGCCAGTACAATTATCTTTACCTTGTTCAGTACCGGATCAGTTTTGATTGTTTTAATTAATTCCCTGTACTCAGAATCGGTGTTAAAGGAATATAATATCAAAACGTCATCCGGTTGTTCGTATTTTGCGCTTTGCCTCAGCGAATCAAGGGCAGACCGGTTATGAACCTTTCTACAAGAGACACCCCAGGCCGAAAGGTATGACAACACGCTGTTGTCGCTTTCTGTTTGCTCACTGGCGAGCAATACATGCAGATCAGAAATTTTGTTGGTTTCATATTGTAATGCGATGGCTCTTTGCGATCGCTTGTTCAGGGGGATATAAAAAAAGAATTTAGAACCTTGATGTTCTTTGCTCTCAAAACCAATGGACCCTCTCATAAGCTCAACAATTTTTTTTGCTATGGCAAGGCCAAGACCGGTACCACCATATTTGCGAGTTGTAGAGCCGTCTGCCTGCGCAAAAGATTGGAAAATAGTGTCCTGTGCCTTAAGAGGTATCCCTATCCCGCTGTCCACGACTTCAAAATACGGTGTAACAGTGTCCTCTGATTCTTCAAGTTTTTTGGCGTATACTTTTACATGACCCTGACTTGTGAACTTTATGGCATTATCGATCAGATTGGAAAGTACCTGGCGCAGCTTTCCAGGGTCTCCTTGTGCGGATATATCTAATCCGGAGTCGATTATGCACGACAGGGTTATGTTTTTAACCTGGGCTTTTTGAGCATGAAGTTCCACAACCTGTTCGATCGTTTCTTCGAGCTCGAATCCCACATTGTCGAGCGTCATTTTGCCGGCCTCAATTTTTGATAAATCCAGGATATCATTGACAATCGCTAATAAATCACGACAACTCTGTCTCATCGTATGGGCATAATTACGCTGCGTGTCATTGATGTTAGATTGTAGCAGCAAATCAACCATACCCATTATACCGTTCATTGGTGTGCGGATCTCATGACTCATGTTTGCGAGAAACCCGGATTTTGCTTGATTCGCTTTTTCTGCCGCTTCCTTTGCCTCCGTAAGCTCGGGAATAACCTTCTCAAGGGATTCATTCGTCTTTTTAAGTTCACTCGTTCGCGCCAATACAGTCTTTTCAAGAACTTCCTGGTGTTTTTGAAGTTCTACATCCCGGGCATAAATCTGTTCCAGCATTTCATTAAATCCTGATGCTAAAGCCCCGATTTCGTCCTCGCTGTGAACAATCGCGCGTTCGGAATAGTTTTTTTCTATCGATACTTTTCGCATTAATCTCGCCAGTTCATGCAAGGCGTTGGTGATTGACTTATGGAGCCGTGAAGAGAGCAGGATAGCAGATATCATAGATGCAGTTATAGATAATACAGCTACAATTACATACCAAAGTAAGTAGGTGTATAATTGTCGGAGGTCGGATTTTATATATACATATCCAACAATTTCGTTATCGATAGTAATTATGTCAAATAGAGATATATGATTTATTCCAAACTGATATCCAGTCCTCATGAATGTCACAGGTGCCGTATTTTTCTTGTCGCCTTTTTTTACATATGAGGCGAATTCTCTTTTACTTCTATTATAAATGCGACTTTCAACGATATCAGGAAATGCCTGGAGAGTAGATAATATTTCATGCGCGGCAGCGGTATCGCCGAATACCAGGGCGGCCTTGGTTCTGTAGGAAATCATTTTTGTCTGAACGGCAAGATTAGCCATAAGAGCACTGCGGAATTGTCCTGTATCATATAAAAACAATAAAATACAGGACAGTAACAGTGCTGTGCTCGTTACTATGATACTTATAAGGATTAACTTTTTCTTAATGGACCTAATCCTTACTATTTGCATAATAGTTATGCCTTCAATAAATTTTTGTTGCCAAATCAAGCAGGTTTGAACTTATGTTGATCCCTGAATTCTTAGCTGCAGTTATATTGATTTCAAAGCGTATTTTATTTCCTAACCGAACGAGATTGATGATTCCGCCATTTTCGGCAAAACCTTCTATATCCGAAATACTTAATACATATAGACCTTTCAGCTTACTTAGTATGTCCGGTAAATTACGCTTTTCGGATTGACTGATATAAAGGATATGACAGTTGCGCATGTCCGTGTGTTTATTAATGTGCCTGATAGTGATATTTTTACCTTTAACTTGAAGTTTCGAAAGGGCGGAGAGGGGTGTTTCGATAGGGTCTTCACCCAGAACACAGACAGTTATAGTATTTTCTTGACTCGCAAAAGCACGAGCGGGCCATTCTGTAAATTTAGCGAAGTTATACAGCAATGCCGCTTTAATTTCATAATCACGGTAACTATGCTCATCTGCGCAAGATTTTCCCGGTGAAAATAAGAAGGCAAGGGGGTTTAAAATCATCACAAAAATGGCAAAGCAAATTATGCGTTTTTGCATTGAATAATTCCGATTATGCAAGTATCGAGAAAACATTAGATACCAATATTAATTTAAAAATTCCATACGAACTTTACATATATGCTTCGCTGAACTTCACTGGAGGCTATATCTATAATTTCAGGCTTGAACTCTGCGTGGCTATTGTCCAGCAGGTTTTGACCGACAACGGAAAGTTCCAGATTCTTAGCAGGTCTCCAGGCCAGACGCAAGTCAAGGGTAATATAGCTGTCAATGTTCTGAGCAGGAAGACTATCGACGTATCTCAACCATGCATCCATCTCAATATTATTCCCGAGGTTCATTAGAGACCTCAGCGAAAACTGATGATGCGGGCTTTCACCTTCGGCACTTTCGCTTGTCGTATCCGTACTGTTACTATCCAGGTGAAGCTGAACCTTCATATAACTATATGAAGGTTTAAGTGTCCACCAATCATTAACAACAACGTCGGATGATAATTCTACACCGTAAATTTCCCCTGTCATCTGGTTACCTGCCGACAGGGGGATGAATATGTTGTCACCTGGTAAGCATAAAGGAAAAGGAGAACCGGATGGTTCGCACAGCATACTTCCTTGTTCAAAGGTGCGAAGGTGGTCATATTGATTGAAATATGTCGCAATATCCAGAGATACTTTCTTAGTCAGCAGGTGTCGAAATCCCATCTCGTAGGCAACAAGATCTTCAGAATCAAAATTATCGTTACCTACCAGGGCTATTTCTGCGGGTGGTGATCCCGGGAACAAGGTATCGTCAGGCAAAACAGTTTGATTTATTCTTCCGTTACCTTCGATAAAGGAAGGTGTTCTTACGGCACGTGATACAGCACCCCATACCGTGCTCTTATGATCCGGTGTCCACATTAGCCGGGCACTTGGTTGCAATTCAAAACCACTGGCGTCATTATGTTCAAATTTGGACCCGATCATCAGGAATACTTTATCATGCACAAGGGTAATATTGTCCTGAATAAATGCACTATAAAGATCGCTGTTAAATTCCTCATTCGTTATAATAACATCTGAATTATCGATAGGTTCGTGTATATGGCGATAACCCAATCCCCAGATTATCTCATGTCTGGAAGTAAGTAAAAATCTGTGCTGAAAGTCCATGTCGAAAGTGTTTTTATTAAGCCCCAGGGTGAAGGGATTTCTCTTACTATTGTCATAATAGGCCTGAAGAGCCATATCGGATGATTCCGAGAAAGTATATGTCCATCTTCCTAAAATATTCGCTCCAAAGAAAGAATAGTCGGAATCATGAACATTTGAAAAAGGAGCAGTTGTTGAAGGAACAATTATTGAATCTTCGGCTTCTCCATAGGAGATATCTCCCTGCAGGGTATAAAAACTTTGGCTGGAATCATTCTTGTCAATGCGAAATCCTCCGCTCATTCCCTGCCACTCGTCATAAGCCTTATCTCCTGATGACAATACGGATGCATCACGCTGGAAACACTTTGCATATATACGATATGACATATCTTCTCCTGCCTTTGCCCCATATCTCACGCCTGCGAATCCCTTTTCTTCGGTACCGGCCCCGCCAGTCAAAAGAGTTCCCTGAGTTTCACTTGCGTTCTTTGTAATTACATTTATTACTCCGTTTACCGCATTAGCTCCCCATATTGAGGCGCCTGGTCCGCGGATAATTTCAATGCGATCAATATCTTCCAAAAGGGTCTCCTGTATATCCCAATAAACACCGGAAAAGAGGGGCTGATAAACAGTACGGCCGTCAATCAACACAAGTAGTTTGTTGGCAAAGCGTCCGTTCAACCCACGGGCGGATATTGCCCATACTTTAGAACCCGATTGCGCTACTTCAATGCCGGGTGCCATGCGAAGGGCATCCATTATAGTCGTCACACCTGACCTGCGAATATCCTCCTGAGTGATGACGAAAACGGCTGCCGCTGTTTCCGTCAGTTTCTGAGGTTTTTTTGAAGCTATTGTGACTTCAATGTTCATAAGTTCTTCTATACCAAAGGAAGTGAGCTCTGACATCGCATCTTCAGCCCAGGCTCTGGTTACAAGAAGCATAAAGAAGATAGAAAACAAAAGCGTCCATTTTAATGTTTTAGTCATACTAAACATCTGAAGCTCCTTTCTTTATTGTTGCTTCGCAGGAGTTTGATAACGTAACAATACAGTATTGGTCCCTGACTGGAACGCTGGACTTTTTTAACAATAATTTGATAAAGTCTGTTTTTTTATTTACATGACAGGAACTTAAACATAATATTTTATGCCTGTTCCAGTCACGACCCTTAATATTACTTTACAAATATTTATATAGGTCAAAACAAGTTTGCTCGTTAACAGCGATTTGAATTTCAGGAGAGATTTCAAAACTTGCATTTTATGATATTATGGCCGATACATAAAACTGCTAGTGAGAAAAAATTGATCTGTCTATGAGAGGTATTTTCTGTGTAAAATATGTATTCAAACAATGCAAAAGTCAAGCACTAAATGTGTAAAAGTCAAGCACTTCCCTGAGAGTCAGTCACTTTCCAGGCTGATGTTGAAGCCGCTCGTTCGGTAGTCCGATAGTATGATCCGGGTAGAGAAATTCACATCACATCTTACTTTGTTGTTTTAAACTAATTCATTGATTGCCGCACCTTGTTATATCTAATATTTTGCTCTGGTAACGGGCAACAGCGAATAATTAAAGACTTTATTTCTGTAAAAAGCTTCTAATCCGTGCAAGCATCTATGTGATTTAAGCTTGACATAAAATAATCCTTTTGTATAAAAATTAGCCATTATATGGAGAAGATAAAAAAGTACCTTGCCTTATGAATAATGTAACTGCCGGTCGAATAAAATTTGTTCTTCTGCTGATCCTGATAATTCTTTCTTCTGGTTTGTTGATCTTCCAATCTAACGATCCAAATGCAACTATCATTAAACAGGATAGGGGCAGAGCTGAAAAAACGGCGGCTGATAAACCCAAAATTCATGTAATTACCGGCTCAATCTCTACCCGGAGTTCACTTTATCTTTCGCTTGCTGATGAGAAAGTACCCCGAAAACTAATTGCCGACATCACAAGCGCTTTAAACAAAGTCTTTGATCTAAAGTGTTCTTCTCCCGGCGACACATATCTTCTTAAATACTGCCTGCCCGATATATTGATAGATTTTGAATATATACCTCCCGGTCGCGATAAATACGTAATTAACCCCGAAGAAGATTCGCTGGAAGTATTAAAAGTTCAGAGAGATCTGGAGCGCTCGATATGCTTTGTAAAAGGAAGGGTTAAAACGTCTCTGTGGGAAACCATGGTAGAAATGGGTGAAGAACCATCGCTGATATTAAACCTTACGGATATTTTTGCATGGGATATTGATTTTCTTACGGATGTACGAGAGGGGGATGAATTTGAACTTTTAGTTGAATGTTTTCAAGAAAACGGTCATTTTGTTTTTTTCGGTGACATTTTGGCCGCACGTTATTCACTTCAAGGAGAGGAGCATTACGCGATATTATATCAGAATCCCGAAGGACATCGAGATTATTACGATCTTAAGGGAAAATCATTGCGCAAAACATTATTGAAATCGCCGCTTAATTACCGTCGAATCAGTTCGAAATTTTCTTTATCCCGACTACATCCTATTCTAAAGATCAGGCGTCCCCATTATGGGGTGGACTATGCAGCACGAACGGGTACGCCGGTTGTCGCAGCCGGAGAAGGTCGAATAATATATAAGGGATGGAAAGGAGGCTATGGTAAGACTGTCATTATAAAGCATGCCCTGAAGTACCGGACATCTTATGGACATCTTTCACGTTTTGCCAAAAAACTTTCTAAAGGATCGTTGGTTAAACAAGGTCAGGTTATAGGGTACGTAGGAAGCACAGGGCTTGCGACCGGTCCTCATCTTGATTATAGGGTCAAAAAAAGTGGCAGGTATATTGATCCTCTCACAATGGTCATTCCTTCGGCCGCACCCATACAGCAAAAATTCAGGCAGGATTACTGTCAGGTTCGGGATAAAATATTGTTAACAATGCAATCCATGGCCGGTAATGAGGTTGCCAGATCAAAAAAAGATTAATTTAATAAGGAATCATTAGTAACGCAAGTCTAGTCTTGTTTATGCTTTGTCCCTGGAAGGGGTTTATAGCTCGCTAAATAATGAGGCAAAAAGGTTCCTACTATTATTTGTTGGTACTTATTTTTTGACAATTTATTGCGCTCTAATAAGAGCTGATAAACGCTGATTAATAATGGTGGTCGCATCATCGACAATGCGCTTAATCAATTCGGCACATGTGGGTATATCATGAATAATGCCGCATACCATGCCCGCTGAAAGCACGCCGGCACCGGTATCTCCTTTGTACCAGACTAGATCCTGTTTTTCTCCTTTAACGTAATCTACAATATCGCTGAATTGAAACGAGTTGCCTCTTGCCCGCTGGATTTCCAATATTTTTTGCGTTACCGAATTACGCAGAAAGCGCGCCGTATTTTTCAACGGACGGTATAGCAAATCGGTTTCATTTTCAGCTGCTGCAACGATAGCCTGTTTGACATTATTATGCACCGGCGCTTCCCTGGTCGCGACAAAACGGGTACCCATATTGATGCCTTCTGCACCCAGCGCAAGTGCGGCAACCAAACCGCGACCATCACCAAAACCGCCCGAAGCAAGGATGGGGATTTCCAGTGCATCAGCTGCAGCCGGAATTAATACTAGGCCGGGAATATCCTCTTCACCGGGGTGGCCGGCGCACTCAAAGCCATCAACAGTGACAATATCTACGCCTAATTGTTGCGCTTTGAGACAATGCCTGACGGTCACCGCCTTATGCAAATGAATCAGCTCCGCTGCTTTGAAACGGGGGATGTATTGTTCAGGGTTTTGGCCTGCTGTTTCCACGGCTTTGATGTCGGCATTGCAAATAACATCAACATATTCATCAAATGGAATCGGCTTAACCGTTGGTAGAATAGTAAGATTAACGCCAAACGGCTTATCGGTCATGGACTTGCAACGCACAATTTCCTTCTCAAGGTCTTCAGGGGTTGACTGGGTCAAGGCGCTGATAATTCCCAGACCGCCGGCGTTAGATACAGCCGACGCCAACTCAGCTCGGCTAACCCGCATCATACCCCCTTGAACAATAGGGTGTTCAATGCCCAGTAGTTCGGTGATTCTGGTTTTCATACAGACCTCTCAGTCATTAATTTAATCTTGGGGAAACTTTCGGTTCTGCAGAAGGTTATAAATGAAGTTTCTCTGCACTCTCTGTAGTTGGATTAAAAGGAATTTATTGACAATCATTCCAACTGGGCAACAGTTTCCTCGATCTCCTTCTCCGAAACAGTCTGCCGTAACTTCTCCATGCGAGTCATGACCTCGGCAAAGCGCACCCCTTCGGCTGCACTGATCCACTCTAACTGTAGCCGCTCGGGGCGAAGGCCGCGTTTTTCCATCTTCTTACGTATTTTTTCTACCCTTTTGACGGTCCAGTGATTAGCATCAATGTAATGGCAGTCGCCGATATGGCAGCCACTCACCAGGATCACCGGTACGCCCTTTTTGAAGCCATGCCAGATAAACTTCTCATCCACGCGGCCCGAGCACATGGTTCGGATCAAACGGGCATTGGGCGGATATTGAAGCCTTGACACACCGGCATAGTCGGCGCCGGCATAGGAACACCAGTTACAGGCGAAGGTAAGAATCTTATCTGCCGGACGCTCCTCCAGAAGAGCGTCGATCTGGTCGATAATTTGCCGGTCGGTAAAGTGGTTCATTGTAATGGCCCCAAAGGTACACTCGGCCGCACAAGTACCGCAACCGCTGCAGGCTGCTGTAGCCACTTGGGCGGGGATTTTCTTTTTCGGATCGACGGTGATCGCATTGTAAGGACAGACCTCGGCGCACTTGCCACAGGCTTTGCACAAAGCAATGTCGATTTCTGCAGTAATAGCTTCGGCGGCAATCTGCTCGGCCTGCATGAGACGAATGGCGCGTACCGCAGCCGCCGAGGCCTGGGTAACGCTTTCTCTTATGTCCTTGGGGCTTTCGGCGCACCCGGCGTAAAAGATCCCTCGGGTAGCAGCATCGACCGGCTGAAGTTTAGGATGGGCTTCGAGGAAAAACCCATCGGAAGTCAATTGCAGACCCAGCATTTCCTGAAGCTTGTTCGTACCGGCTGCCGGTTCAATACCGATGGCCAATACCAGCATGTCCATCTCATAATAGTCAAGCGTACCGCTGGCAGTGTTTTCCACAGCCACCCGCAGGCTGCCGTCGGGCAGTTCTTCAACATTCCCCGGCAGGCCACGCACGTAATGAACGCCTTGACGCCGACTGCGGGTGTACAGATCTTCGAAGCCTTTGCCAAACGCACGGATATCGATATAGAAAACTTTTACGGAGATATCCGGGTAGTGTTCTTTGAGGATAAGCGAGCTTTTTATTGTATTCATGCAGCAGATATTGGAACAGTAGGATTTTCCACGGCGTGCCGAACGGGAACCGACACACTGAATAAAGGCCACCGACTTGGGACGTTTGCGATCATTGGGGCGCAGTAATCGGCCCTGGGTAGGACCCCCGGCATTAACCAGCCGCTCGAACTCCAGACTGGTGAGTACATTTTCGAAGCGTGTGTAGCCGTATTCGTCCAGGATGCGCGGATCGTGGGGCGCCAGTCCGGTAGCCACAACGATGGTGCCCACATGTTCGGTCAATGTCTCGTCGGACATGTGAAAGTCAATGCACTTCTTTTCACAGGCCTCCAGACATTTACTGCACACTACGGGGTTGTTCCCCAGACACTCATTGGGGTTGAGAACATAGGCAGACGGTACTGCCTGGGGAAATGGTGAGTAGATGGCGCGACGAGAAGAGAGCCCAAGGTTAAACTCGTCCGGCTCAACTACCGGGCATACCTTGGCACATTCGCCGCAGGCTGTACACTCTTTTTCGTTCACGTAGCGGGCCTTTTTGACGATCTTAACATCAAAATTACCCACATATCCTTTTACATCAACCACCTCGCTCAAGGTATGAATTGTAATCCGGGGATGCCGACCGGCATCCGTCATCTTCGGACCAAGAATTCATATGGAGCAATCCATGGTAGGAAAGGTCTTGTCCAGCTGGGCCATGACCCCGCCTATGGAAGGCTGTTTTTCTACCATCACAACGTCATAGCCATTATCAGCCATATCCAGGGCGGTCTGAATCCCGGCTACGCCGCCTCCAATCACCAAGGCGCGCTGTGTCATGGGCAGCTTGTGTTCGGTTAGCGGCTGGAGATTGCGCACCCGTGCCACAGCCATTTTTACCAGGTCATAGGCTTTGGCGGTGGCTTCTTTGGGCTCCTTCATATGAACCCAGCTGCACTGCTCCCGCAGATTGGCCATCTCCAGCAGATAGGGATTGAGACCGGCGGCAATGAGCATTTGACGGAAGGTTGGTTCATGTAACCGGGGAGAGCAGGAACCAATCACGATGCGGTTCAGTCCGCTATTTTCGATGTCTTCGCGAATCTCGCGCTGACCCGGCTCACTGCAGGCATAGCTGATACCTTTGGAGACTGCCACGTCGGGCAGTTCGGCTATGGACGCGGCTACTCCTTCACAATCCACGGTCTGGGCAATATTCAGGCCGCAGTGGCAGACATAGACTCCGATCCGTAAATCGGATTCCGCACTTGAAAAATTTGAAGTTTTGGCTTTTGTCATGGTGTTTTCCTGTTGTTTCGCGGTTTCTTTTTTCAGAATCGCATTATGTCTGGAAGGTCAGCAAACCTCCGCGACTGTTTCAAGGGAGCGTAGGGCCGCAGTTCCTCTATCATCCTATTATACATATCTTTATTCCCAATATATTGTTTTCGCGATCAAGCTTGTCAAATCCATTGTTTCCATTTTCAATTCATCGCCGCGCATCACATCTTCCATAGCACAGCGCAGGTGGATCTGGCATTTTGGACAGGCTGTGATCATTATCTCGCTGCCGCTTTGCTTTGCCCGTTCTAGACGCTGAACTTGCATGCTCTTGCTGAAGGCGTCGCAACCTGTCCAGGCACTGTTACCACAGCAGACAGGGATCGTATCGGCATCCACCAGCGCATTGGGATCGCCAGCGCATAGGAGCTTTAAGAGTTTGCGAGGCAGGGAGGCCTGTCCATTGAAACGACTCTGCCGGCAGGCATCCTGAAAGGTCATTCGGGCCTCAGGTGGTTTGAATGCTACGGCTCCTTTGCCAATTTCACGTTCCAGATATGTGTGCATATGAGTGATCTTCAAAGGCAGATCAACGCCATGACGGGCATATTCGTGGTTCAGGGTGTGACAGCATTCGGGACAGGCTGTGATCAACTCTTCGGCGCCGCTGGCTGCAATAGCCTTGGCATTGATTTTGGCCAGACGCAAAAAATTCTCCCGATCACCTGACCACAGCAGGTCATGACCGCAGCAACGTTCGTTTTCCAAAACTGCCGGTTCCACATCGAAGAAGTTGAGCAAACGCAGGCTATCTACCAGTATACGATTGGTTTGCACTACGAGGGATTTGTTGAAAAATATATCTAAATAGGGGGCGCAGCCCCCGTAAAAAAGGATGGAGCTCTGCTTGCTGGTGCGAATGTTTTCCGGCAGCTGCCGCCAGCGTTGCGGCAACAGTAGTTCGGAAGTCATGGCGCGCATCATGCTCTGGAAAAACCCGCCGTGGGCGGCTGCACTGGTTACTCCGCGACTGCGGTAGTAAACACGCATGTCCTTAATGAACTCCGGAAAATTTACTGCTGAGGGGCAGCGCTCGTAACAGGTGCCGCACGTCAGGCAGGCGTTGACTGCCGCACAAACATCCGGGTTATCAGCACGTCCGGCAATAATTTCGGAAGCCACGAAGCGGGGCGAAAATGGTTTGCCGGCCAGGGCCAGCGGACAGGCGGAAGTACATTTGCCGCAGTTCTGACAGGCGAAAATATCATGGTTAGCCACAATAGATTCAGGGGCTTCCAACGAACTTTCCGGGGTCAAGGTGGTCAGGGGGGCCGAAATGGGGCTTTTGCCCAGCTGCCGGATTCGGGTGGTAAAGGCCTTCAGAAATGATAGCAGGGCATCCGGTTCGTCAGGCAGGAAATTGCCCAATTGCAGCCTTTCTTTTCCTAACCCCAACAGCTCAAGGATTTGTCGCGTATCGGTGGTGTTCTCCTGAGCCGTTGCCGTGCCCGTACCGTAGCGGCAGGAACCGGGGTTACATCCCAATAAAATGACACCGTCAGCTCCCATTTCAAAGGGTTTGAATAGTAGTGCTTTGCTGATGCGGCCGCTGCAGGGGATCCGAATCATTTTAATCTCCAGGGGAATGTCGGCCCGTTGTTCTTGGAGGGTTTGATAGGCTGCATGGGGTCCCCAATTGCACAGAAAAAGTATAATTTTAAACTCTTGCATTTATCAGCTCCTGTTGTCGACTGCGAGCAGCTCTTCCAAAGTTTGTTCCAGGTAAGCCCGATCCCTGAAGGGACTGTCGGCTGCATTAGACGGACAGACCGAGATGCAGTTGCCGCAACCTTTGCACAAGGCATCGTCCACGACCGCAGTTACGCCATTAGCCGCGTTTGGTTTGAGGCTCACCGCGTGGTATGGACAGGCCTCCAGACAACTTCCGCAACCACGGCACAGCGTTTCGTTGATTACCACTGAAAAACCCCTGCTTTGACGAGGCCCGCGAGGCATGGCTGCCGCAGCCAAAACAGCCGCCGCCTCACCTTTAGTACGCTTAGATATTTGAATGCCGGGTGGGTCGGCGAGAAAAAGACCCGATATAGAGGTGCTGCACGGATACATATAGGGAATATCCGTCACTTGATCTTTTTGCATCCGCGCCTGAACACGTACACCGGGCAGGTTGTCATGTGGATGGTAAATGGCGATATTACGAGATTTTTCACCCAAAATAACCACACCCACGGTAAAGGTACGTGATATGGTATTACAATTGGCCTGTATCTGGAAATTACCCAGAGTACCGCTTACCGCCTGTACCGTGGATCCGTCAAAGGCGAATATTGAAGGATGCAAGGGTGTATGGAGCAGAGGATTTTTGGCTGAGCCGAACATCAGCACTTCATAACCGGCCTGGGCCATGGTCAGCGCGGCACTTTCGGCGGCCTGTGTCTGACCGATGACCGCTGTAGTAAAATTGTAGGGCCGGGCCGGAGCCGGAAATGGCATAAGTTTACGGGCGCGTCCAATGCTACGTTTTATAATTCCTTTATAAAGATGCACGGCCAAGTCTTCATCTTTGACGAGATACCGCAACACCTCGCCACGCAAATTACAGGTCTGCACCATGGAACGACTGATACCGGTACCTTCGAAGAGTTTCTGTTTAAGCCGACTGCGTTGATCGGTGCAGGCACTGCACACAAAATTGAGAGGGCAACAGACGCACGATGCTACCACCAGACGGGTGAGCCCCTTGTCCCTTACGCTGTCAACAATCTGCTGGATGCCTTCGGGGATGCAGGCCGATGTCAATACTTCGGTGTGCATGATATCAGGCAGTTCGTTCATTTTTTCTAAAAAGGTGTTCATCTCTGGTGACCAGCCAAAGGAATCATTACATCGGCAGGCGAACACGCCGATGCGGATTTGCGGGTCCAGGCTGGGGTCGGGTGGCACAAAAGTAATCCCATGACCTTTCACCCGCATACTATCCTTCTGGAGTAGCACCATAGTTCTGGCCGCGGCGGAATAGCCGCGTAACATCATGGCGTACACATCTGTTTTGGCACTCGGTGGGCCATAAGCCCGGATTACATCCTCACCTTTTATCTCCGGTGTCATATCCGGGTCCGCAATAATCAGTACGCCCGCATTTTCCAGAATGGTTTTGAGTTTATCATCATGGAGTATGGCCATGTTGGCACCGCAAGCCGACAGACATTCCAAGCATTGGGCGCAAACGCCGCACTGGAGGCAGCGGGACGCTTCGGCTTGGACCATAGCCTCATCAAAACCTATAGCTACCTCATTAAAGTTATCCCGGCGCTGGGAAACGGAGATTTCAGGCATGGGTGTGCGCGTTTGAAACGGTAAATATTTGTCAATGGGATCAAAATCATTTTCTTCCGGTCTTGTTGTAGCTGGCCATTGTCGCCCATCCGCATCTATGTCTCCATACAAATCCTGTATCACCTGGGACGCCACCTTGCGCCCGTCGGCCATGGCTTGAACGACTGAGGTAGCGCCTTTGACGGCATCACCTGCCGCGTAGACCCCTTCCATACTGGTGTGGCCGCAGGTATCCACTTCGATCAGCCATTTATTATTAATTTGTAAATCATCTTGAGCGCGGAGAGCGCCGTAAGCACCTGTCTGGCCGATGGCAACAAAAGCACGGCCAAAGTTTTCTTTTCTCACCGGACTGTCCGGTACGATCTCAGGCCAGGGAATACCATTATCATCCGGTGGCCCCGGCCGGGTCGGTTGCAACTTAAGGACCTGCAACTGACCATTGTTGCCATGGAAACCGACGACCTTATAGCCATCCATAATGGTAATGCCCTCTGCCAGAGCGGCTTTAACTTCGTCCACATCGGCCGGGATTTGATCTTTAGCAAACCATGAAACGATCGTCACATTAGCGCCCTTTCGGTGCAGTACGCGGGCCAGATCAAATGCCGCGTTGCCATCTCCGATCACAGCTACTTTACCGGCAATCGAGCGGACCTCGTTGCGGTAGAATTGGTTTAAAAAGGAGACGCACCCCTCGACGCCATCAAGTTTTTCTCCTTCTACGCCCAGGCGTCGATCGGCCCATGAACCGGAGGTAACAATTACCGCCCGATGAGTTTTTTGCAGTTCAACCAGCCCCTGAGGCATGGTTACATTATGGCCGGTGACAATCTTTACGCCTTCCGCCCGGATGGCCGCAACTTCGGCATCCAAAATATTCCGGGGCAGCCGATGAGGGCCGATGCCATAGCGCAACAAACCGCCGGCTTCTTTTTCTTTTTCATATATGGTCACCGCATAGCCCTGCCGGGCCAGATCAGTGGCTGCTGCCAGGCCAGATGGACCCGAGCCGATGACGGCAACAGGTTTATCTGCGGATAGTTGCTCATTGTTGGGCTTTATGTTCTGTTCAACAGCACCCCTGTCGGCGATAAACCGTTTAATATCGCGGATCGCCAGAGCGTCGTCCTTTTCTCCGCGTCGGCAGGATGCTTCACATGGGTGAGTACAAATCCGTCCGCAGATGGCGGGTAATACGTTGTCCCTCCGAATCAGATCAAGGGCCTGTGCGTAGCGGCCGGCCGCGGCCAGAGCCACATACCCCTGTACATTGACGCCCAACGGGCAGTTGGACTGGCATGGTGGTTGGCGCCGCTTATCGATAAAGGCTTGCCCCGGTAGCGCCATGCGATCGTTGATTTTAATGGGCCGATGTTCATCGTTGCCGCAAACAGGACAAACCTCAATACATTTACCGCACAGGGTGCACCGTTCCTGGTCCACATAGGTCGGATGCCGATCAATCTGGACGCGAAACCCCTGCTGGCTGTGCTTGGCCGAACGTATGGTGGCCGGCATAACGCAGCGAATGTTTGTGTTGCGCAAGATACGGATCAGTCCTGGCCGGTGAGCAAAATTAAAAGGCAGTCCGGATTCAAGACGATAGTCCACAGACCCGAGCTTTTGATCCAGATTGGTCGCTTTATCCACTATGGTAACTGGCACGCCCAACTCACCCAGCTTATTGGCCGCAACCACACCGGACGGTGTAGCGCCAATGATCAATACACTGTGCAGCCTCTTCTTGGGATTTTTCATAAAATAACTCCTGCCTGGCCGGCAGCTTTATGACGGCGTCCCTTAAGGATGGCTTGGGCAAATTCCCAGCCTCTTTCAAAAGCCTTAAGGTTTTTCTCCTCAGTTCCTTTGGGCACTGATTTCTCCACGGTGCTGCGGGCCGCATCCACTGAAATGGCCTCGGTAATAGCCGCAAAAAAACCGACCATAATGATATTGGCCATCATTTTATTCCCCAACTCTTCGGCAAAACGGGTACAGGGGATGGCAAAGTGATCTCTATTACCAGCGGGTTTGACCAAGTCCTGTTCTATGATTAACACACCGTCCTCTTTGAGCAAATTATGTTGCTTGTCGTAGCCGGACTGAGAAAGGCATACCAGAATATCAGGGTTCTGAATGTAGGGAAAGTAGATTGGGCCGTCGGCGATGGTAACCTGGGCACTGCAATCGCCGCCGCGTGATTCCGGGCCGTAGGACTGTACAAGGGTGCTTTCCAGCTTGTCCACAATCGCGGCTGCCTGGCCGACGATACGTCCAGCCAGCACAACGCCCTGGCCGCCGAATCCTGTAATGGTGATCTGTTTGTACATAATCTGTTCCTCGTTGCTGTAAAAACGGCTCACATGGGTAGCCGACAGATTCGGTCGTAGTTTTCAATACAGGTGGCCCGCTCTTTGTCAACGAACTCACCCAGTACCACTTTTTTGCTGAAATCGATTGCCAGGTCGGAGGGGTCGGCATTGTTACGGATAATGGTCTGCTCGCGGTAGAGTTTAAGTGTCTGCAGGGGATTTTCACGGTTGCGCCGGCCGTAATTCACCGGACAAGGCCCCAGTACTTCAACAAAGGAGAACCCGCTTTTCGAAATAGCCTTTTGAATGCACTCGGTCAGCTCACGGGTATGTAAAATGGTCCAGCGGGCCACGTAGATGGCGCCCGAGGCCCACGCCAACAGTGGTAAATTAAAGGGTTCTTCGGGATTTCCAGCCGGTGTTGTGGTAGTACGTGCAAGAAACGGCGTCGTGGCTGCTACCTGGCCCCCCGTCATGCCGTAGTTAAGATTGTTAAGGCAGATCACAGTAAGGTCCATATTGCGCCGTGCGGCATGAATGAAATGATTGCCGCCAATGGCGAAAAGATCGCCATCGCCGCTGAACACGATTACATCGAGCTCCGGATTGCCCAGCTTTAATCCGGTGGCAAAGGGGATAGCCCGACCGTGGGTGGTGTGAAAGGAGTCGAGTTTCACATATCCGGCGGCGCGACCGGAACAGCCGATGCCCGACACCATGCACATCTTTTTAAGGTCATGGCCGGTGGCCTTCATGGCCGTCAAGCAGGCCGCAAAGGCAGTGCCGATACCGCATCCCGGGCACCAGATGTGCGGAATACGGTCGGACCGAATCAAATCCTCCAAAGGGTGATCATGATTTTTGACAGTGGCGGATTGATCTGTAGCTTGCATTAGAAAACCTCCTTCAGTGTGGCAATCACTTGGTCGGGGGAAATAATTGCACCGCCGGAGTGACCCACCAGGTGACAGGGCACTTTGCCGGCCGCGGCGCGCAAGACCTCCAGATGGATCTGCCCCAGGTTGATCTCTACGGTTATGAATCCTTTAACCCGTTCGGCCAGAGCCTGAATCTGTGCTTGGGCAAAAGGCCAGACGGTAATCAGGCGTAAAAAACCTACTTTCAAACCCATGGCGCGAGCTTGATGCATGGCCGCCATACTGGTACGGGCCGAGATGCCGTAGGAAACCAGAACTATTTCGGCATCATTGAGCTGGTGTTCTTCGGTCGTGATGATATCATCCAGATTATCCAAAATCTTGCGCTTCAAACGCGTCATCATTTCCTGCTGGGCTTCCACGGACATGACAGGGTACCCCTTTTCATCGTGGGTCAAACCGGTCACATGGATGTTGTAGCCTTCACCGGCCGCCGGCATTGGTGCCACGCCGTTTTCACCCGGCTTGTACAATAGAAAGCGGTCCTTACGGCCTTGTGGCTTGGGGCGCCACTCAATCTCGATCTGGTTGGCAGGAGGAATGATCACCTTTTCGCTCATGTGGCCGATTATCTCGTCGGTCATGATAAAGACCGGTGTACGGTAGCGTTCGCTCAGATTAAAGGCTGTGATGGTCTGGAAAAAAATCTCCTGGGCCGACGCCGGCGCGAGGGCAATGATCTCGTAATCGCCATGGGATCCCCATCGTGCCTGCATCATATCGCCCTGGGCGCCCATGGTAGGAAGACCGGTGGAGGGCCCGGCACGCTGGACATTGACCACCACACAAGGGGTTTCGGTACACACCCCCAGTCCTACATTTTCCATCATCAAGCTGAAGCCCGGACCCGACGTTGCGGTCATGCTCTTACGTCCTGCCCAGGAGGCGCCAAGGACAGAGGCTATAGCCGCGATTTCATCTTCCATTTGAATGAAGGTGCCGCCCACCTCCGGCAACCTTGCAGACATGTGTTCGGCGATCTCCGTTGCGGGCGTAATGGGGTAGCCTCCAAAAAAGAGGCACCCGGCGGCCAAGGCACCTTCGGCACAGGCCTCATCACCCGTCATGTAATGCTTTCCTGTAAGAACAGCTGGTTTCATATTATTCTCATAGTTTATAGTTGACGATGTCTAATTCAATAAGTTAATAAAAGGTTTTGGCTCCCTAAGCATTCTTACTCGTAAATTCAATGGCATCTTACTGCCCCGTTCAATTAAACGCAGAGGTCGTAGAGAATGCAAAGAATGTAATAGTATTAATGAGTTACCTCTGCACTTGCTATGAACTATGTGGCGAAAATTGAACTTTTTAAACTCAACAAGTGTTGAGTTTGTCTGCGCCCAAAGCTTTCAGGATACGCAACTAATCGGTTTGCTGCTTAGGTATTTCAACGGAATAGATCGCAAACTCCGGGCAAATAATTTCACAATAACGACAATTTACGCACCCCTCCGGCCGAAGGATTTCTGGCGGGTGATATCCTAGTTTGTTGAAGCGGGCGGAAAACGCCAATATATTCCGGGGGCAAAACTCAATACAATAGCCGCAACCTTTACAGCGGTCTTCAATAATGTGAACCATACCCTGCGAAACGTTAATTGCTTCTGCATCAAACGGCACGCGCCAGAATTCCATATCCTACTCCCCGTGTCGGCGACATATTAGTTGATTAAACAATGTTTTGTTGTTGGTACGAGATTAATGTTTATTAAAATACGATTTTGGAGCAGATGTCAAGATATTTTAACGGCTACCATTGGATACTTTTGGGAGCCCCCCTTACTTTTAAGCACTGATACTTAAAAATCGTTACAAGATATTAAAAGGTAGTCTGAAATCTATTAGATAGATAAAGTTTTAAACTACGGGATATATAAAACAGACGAAAAGGGACAGAATAACCTTCTTCTCGTGTTCTAGTTGTAAGTCTTGGATCAGGTAACCCGCAATGCTGATGGATCTTGATTAAGAGATAGTGGACTTTTTTATGGCAGAGTGTTGTTTTGTGACCCTTTCTTAAATAACTGTTTTGTGATCTTATATGGGAAATGGTTAACAAATAATGCCTTTTTCTGAAGAACCTGTAATACTAATTTGCGGTTATACATACATTAACAATTCAGACGGAGCTTGTTAACAGAATATTTTTTTCTTGTTTTTTCCCAAGGTGGCTGGGGCGGTAACAGATAATCTGATCAACGGAATTGCACTGCGGGCTGTGTGGGGCTGTTGAAAAAGCCCTGTTCCAATTATGCTGCGATATAAAAACTTCTTACTGAAAAAGGATATTTTGTCCCAAAAC
>JBAZOY010000021.1:0-34947 GCA_041648505.1 Syntrophales bacterium
CTTACTTCTGAAGATCAGATTATTCTGAATCTCCGGTCGTCTCAGATCGAGATACCGGTACTTCAAACGGATATTTTCAGAAACGTCAGCAGCAGCTGTATCGAGGGCAAAGGGTGGTGTATTCGATTCATTCATTATCTCCAGTGCAGAGACCATAACCTCGATCTCGCCGGTTTTCAAAGCCGGATTTTCCATCCCTTCCGGTCTCTTCTGTACCTTGCCGGCAACGGCGAGGACGAATTCACTTCTGATTCTGTGCGCTTCCGCATGGACATCGGGATTGAATACTGGATTGAAAACCACCTGGGCTAGACCTTCACGGTCCCTTAAGTCAATAAAAATGACACCTCCATGATCTCTCCTCCGGTGCGCCCATCCCATAAGAACTACCTCTTTTCCTATGTCGGAGATGGTAAGTGTGCCGCAGTAGTGTGTCCTCTTTTTATCAGTGATGAAGTCAGACAATGTTTATCCCTCTCTTAATGTTTTAATAATGGCCTCTTCCATGGTATCGAGGCTCAGAGTTTCTTGTGTTCCCTTTTGCATATCTCTTAATTCAGCTTTCTTTTCGACAATTTCTCTATCTCCAAGGATCAGCGTGTAGCGGCTCTTTAACTTGCCGGCTCGTTTCATCTGAGCTTTCAGGCTCTTTCCCGTATAATCCATTTCCGTTCTTAGCCCCATTGTTCGCAGACGGTTACACAGGACGAATGCCTTCTTTTGGGCTTCAGTGCCCAGGGCGGCGATAAAAAGTTGAGGTGTAAGGATGAAATCCTCGTCCTTTATGGGTAATAAAGAAATCAGGCGTTCAAATCCGATCGCAAATCCTATACCGGGGATATCCGGACCACCGAGTTCTTTCACAAGCCTGTCATATCGGCCTCCGCCTGCGATAGCGTTCTGGGCGCCGAGAAATTCAGTGGTTACCTCAAAGGTTGTCTTGGAGTAATAATCGAGGCCTCTGACTATTCCGGCATTGACCTCAAAGGATAGCTCAAAGTCTTTTAAAAATTCCTTGACTCTTTCAAAGTGATCTCTGCATGTGGAGCATATAAAATCCAGCAATTTTGGGGCCTGGGCGATAATCGTCCCGCACTGTTCCATTTTACAGTCGAATACCCTGAGGGGATTCGTGGTAAGACGTCGCCGGCAGTCTCCGCAGAGCCCCTCTTCTTTGTCCTGCAAGAGACCGATAAGCGATTCTTTGAAGGCAGGGCGGCATTCAGGACATCCGAGGGAATTGATCTCCAGCCTCAAATCGGCCAGCCCCACGCTTTTCAGAAAATGAATCAGCATGAGGATGATCTCGGTGTCTGCGCGCGGGTCATCGAGGCCGAGCAATTCTGCATTGATCTGATGAAACTGTCTGTATCTTCCCTTCTGTGGTCTTTCACGTCTGAACATGGGGCCTATAGTGAACAATCTCGCTACAGGATCAGCGGCATGTATGGAATGTTCCAGGTACGCCCGAATCACTGATGCCGTAGCTTCCGGACGGAGCGTCAGATATTCTCCTCCCCTGTCGAGAAAAGTGTACATCTCCTTTTCCACAATATCCGTGGTCTCCCCAATGCTTCTTTGGAACAGTTCCGTTTTTTCAAGGATCGGAACTCTTATTTCCCTGAAACCAAAGTCCGTAAATATTTTACGTGCCATCTCTTCAATATACCGCCACTTCCCCGTTTCCTGGGGCAGGATATCTTTAAACCCCTTGATGGCAGTGATAATTTCCATATCCGTCAGTCTTTCTTTTTAAGGTCTTTGAAAAATTGGGTAGAGAGATAGCATATAAGGCATCGAAACACAATAAAATAACCGTTACATGATTGTAAATAGACAGGGATATCTATATGCCGCCCTGCCTATATTTTTAATGATGATTATGCCTTGTCTGGGAATCGGTTTATAATAAAAGGGAAGTTCCTGTTATATCAAGGTAGTAGTATCAAGGCACGATCTTCGCCCGGCAAAAATCACGGAAGTTGTTTACCGCAATGAAAAACTCCCGCATCATGACCACCCAGGTATAATATCCCTGTTCTGTCAGGTAAAAATGAGGCTGGCGATAACGGAGATCGCCTATAAGGATAAAAGCCAGGATATCAGACCAGATATATTTGTAAAATTTCCCACCATATTTTTTGCGCAGGGCAGGCACATCCAGTTTCATGCCGAAGAGTTTCATCAGAAAATCATAGCGCATCTTTTCCTTGAGGGAAAAATTACTGGAAGCCAGCAGGGGCATTTCTCCCCGGTTGATCGCGGCGATATACTGCCGGATGTTAAAGGTATTTGCATAACAGGTACCATTCAGATATCCGATGGCCCCACTGCCGAGTCCTGCATACTCATCGTAATCAACAATGTACTCATCAATAATGGATGATGTTTCCTTTTTGGAAAAACACCATGCCGAAGAGAAGCGGTATACAGGCACCAATCGTTTTACAATCTGGCGATAGAAATGTTTTTCTTTGTTGTAATCTACCTTTCCCAATGTATTATTGATCGCTGATCGTGTGGAGTCTGAAACCATCAATGGATAGTAAGTGATCTGATCCATACCTGTTTCCATCAATATCTCCAGATCTCTGTCAAGTCCTGCTACACTCTGGGAGGGAAAATTAAAGATCATATCCGCATTGAGGGTATCGAAAAGCCCAATGGTATGCTTCAGCCGTTCGGCAATGGCTATGCCGCTTCCATGTTTGTCATACCGATCCATTTCTTTCAGGAGACCATCGTTAAAACTCTGTACACCAACCGAAAGGCGATTTACACCGGCCCGCTTCAGAACCGCCATATTTGTATCCGTCAGATGGTTCGGGTTTGTCTCGACGGAAATTTCCTGAATCTCGAAACACTCCCTCGCTAGAGCGATGGTTTCTTCCAGTTCATCAATCAGGATGGTCGGGGTTCCACCTCCCACATAGAGGCCACGGAAGTCATAGTCCTTTTCTTTATAAAGCAGTATCTCTTTACGAAGGGCATGGAAGTAATCTCGGCAAAGCGTATCTTCAAAAACGATGCGGTGAAAAGAACAGTAGGGGCAGAGTCTTTCGCAAAAGGGGATATGGATATAGAGAAGTCTTGGTTTTCTTACGGCAGGGGTGAAAATATCAGTCTGTCCACTGTCCTTGAAACTCATCGCCCGGGCAAACTCTCGCCGGACTTTTCTGGTGATAATATCATGAATTCCTGGTAGTAACATCAGCCAAAATTATACCTTGCTGGTTTATGCGATTTGAGAGTTATGAAAATGTATTTATCGACGTTCAAAAATCTTTTTCGGTAATGAAGTCTCAATTTGTTGTAAAGAAACAACTACGTTGCGCGCTTGGCCGGCACCCTTGTCCGCAATGCACTGTAACGGCACAGTATCCGAATCTTTAATCCACGTCTTCTTACTCCAACACTTACTATCTTGTTATGGTCTCAATTTAAGGAAAGTAACAGGGAACCTGAAAATTATCAAGGGTATTTTAATGTTGGGTTAACGAAAGGTCTAGAACCGCTATCTGATATCTGATCTTATTTTTGTTCATTATTGAAAAAATACATCGGAGATGTTATATAATTAAGGAGGAGAAATACTTATGGCAAAGACAAAAATCTTAACTCTTTGGGATGATGAACAGGTGAATGAAAAGATGGCTGGAATCCTGAGGAAGTCTTCCGTGGATATACCGATTCCTATTGATAGTAAGGGACAGAGAGACATTAAAATGCTGGTCAATGCCTTTCTCGAAAGGGATGACGCGCTGGGTCTGGCAGCCCCGCAAATTGGGATTAACAAGAAAATCGTAGTTTTCAGAAACAAGGGGTTTGACGAGAAAGGCGAGATAAAGGGTGAAAAAGATTATGATGTCCTGGTGAATCCCCGGATAACACAGCTTCGGGGAGAAAAGGTGCCGGCGTCCGAGGGATGTCTCTCATGCCCGGAAATAAAGGTTGAAGTCAGCAGATTTCCCGAGATCAAGGTACGGGCCTACGATGTTAATGGATGTAAAATAAGTAAACGATATACTGATTTTCTTGCCCGCATCGTGCAACACGAGCTTGACCATCTGGAAGGTAAACTAATTATTGACCATGAGGGAACGGTATACTTTCCCAGGGAGAGAGAGGAATTCTTTACTTGGTTATTTCAAGAAGATTTGAAAGAAGCATAATATGTCTAAACTAAATCCAAAAGATAGAAAATATTCAAAAGAACATATATGGGCATTAGATAATAAAGATGGGTCGGTTACGGCAGGTATCACTGATTACGCCCAGAGGATGCTTACGGATATTGTTTACATAGAGCTACCGGAGATGGGGAAAAAAGTGAAGCAGGGGGAGGTCTTGGCCGTGCTGGAGTCGGTTAAATCAGTGTCTGATGTCTATGCTCCGGTAAGCGGAGAAGTGATCGAGATCAATCAAGTGCTTGACGAACAACCTGAACTCATTAATAAGGATCCCTTTGGAGAAGGATGGATAGTCAGGCTTAAAATGGATGATCCGGGCGAACTGGGTGTAATCATGGATGCCGCCGCCTATGATACTTTCATTGCATGAAAAGAAAGATATCCTGAGACTGCTTGGCGATCTGAGTCGGGTTAATTGCGAACGTTTAACAGTCGGGCAGTACCAGTAACCGACCCGTAATCACTTGCCGGTCAAGAAGTACTATGCTCTCCTGCTGAATTTGAAGAAATCAAAAAAATGGCCTGCGAAATGGGGTTTAAACATGTTGAATCCGGCCCTCTGGTGCGCAGTCTTATCGTGCAGCTTATGCAGGGCAAAGGGCTATGAATAATGAGGATTAGCTATGTCTGAAACTTTTGATCTGGTTATCATCGGCGGAGGTCCTGGTGGCCACGCGGCGGCTGAACATGCTGCCGGAAATGGGGCCAGGGTAGCCATTATCGAAAAAAACCTCTGGGGCGGCACGTGTACCCATCGGGGTTGTATCCCTACGAAAGCCCTGCTGACCTGCAGCAGGCAATACGCAGACCTTAAAAAGGGGAAGCGCATGGGGATTACCACGGGCAAGACATCCTTTGATTTTTCCTTGATAAAGAGGCATCAGCAACAGGCGGTTAATATTTCCGCACTCGGTGTGCAGAGATCATTAAAAGAAGCCGGAGTTGAACTGAAAGTCGGAGAGGGAAGAATCATTTCCCCTCATGAGATACAATTTAATTCAGCAGAAGGGGAGATAAACAGTCTCAAGACAAAGAATATAATTATTGCCTGGGGTTCAGAACCTTTGCTCTTGCCCGGCGTGAAGTATTCGGAACGCATTTTAACTTCTGACGGACTTTTAGCGCTGGAAAAGTTACCCGAAACCATTGCCATCGTAGGGGGAAGCGCCATAGGTTTGGAATTTGCCACATTTATGGCCGAGCTTGGCGTAAGAGTGACTCTGATCGAGCTTATGGATCAACTGCTTCCTTCCGAGGACCAGGAGGTCGCCGGTTTCATAAAACAGAACCTGACCGGTATGGGTATTGATGTCCATACAGCGACGAAGGTGGGGAAATTTCGTGAGCTTCCTGACAGGGTTCTGGTAACGGCATCTCATCAGGCTCAAACGTTCGAACTGGCAGCTGAATATACCCTTGTCTGCACGGGCAGAAAACCAACACTGGCAACCGATGAATTAGATCAACTGGGTATTCAATATGATCACAGGGGTATTTTCGTCGATGAACGTCAGATGACGAATGTTAAAGGCATATATGCTATCGGTGATGTGACGGGAGGGATCATGCTTGCCCACTGTGCAAGTCATCAGGGGAAGGCTGCGGCCAGTCATCTTTACGGGGACAGCTCTGTGACGTATAGAGAGGAAGCTGTCCCCTTCGTTGTTTATACTCACCCCAATGTTGCCCGGGTCGGGTTAACAGAAAAACAGTCTAAAGCGGATGGTATGGAAACTGAGGTGACAAGAACCCAGTATGGTGCCAATATTATGGCCCGTGTGGAACTTTGTGGTAATGGATTTGTGAAGGCTCTGTTTCACAATGATATTCTCGTCGGGGTTACGGTTGTCGGCGAGCAGGCATGCGAACTCATTGCTCCGATGAGTCTTGCCGTAGCCAATGGCATGGGTAAAAAGGAATTGAAAAAATGGATGATCCCTCACCCGACTTTGAGTGAGGTCTTAAGCCTGCTTTAAGAAACCGTGAAGAGGAGGTTAAGAAATTCATCTTACGAAAACGGTATCTTATGTATTGATTCTCACGTCATTTGGAGAGGTGGGTCTTGTCTGGGCGTGGGGAAAAAACGCCCCCTCCGTTGTACGTATCTTTCTTCCCGTGGAGTATCTGACGACAAAGGCCAATATTCATCTATACTTTCCCGGTGCTATAGAGGGAACGCACGATATCATAGATCAGTTTTGTTCGCAGATTCTGGAGTACCTGTGTGGTGCGCCGGTTGTTTTTTCTTTGGAGAACATCAACCTTAGTATTTGCCGCGAATTTCAGCAGAAGGTTCTCCATCAGAACATGCGGGTTCCAAGAGGCTTCGTCAGTTCCTACAGCCTCCTGTCGGATAAACTCTCCATCCCGAAAGGTGCCAGGGCGGTGGGTTGTGCCCTGGCCGGAAATCCCTTTCCTCTAATCATTCCCTGTCATCGTATCGTGAGACTAAATGGCACATCCGGTGGTTATGGCGGTGGTTTGAAGATGAAGATTGCTCTCCTTCAAATGGAGGGTGTGGCATTTGATGAGAGCGGAAAGATTAACCCAAGATGTTTCTGGTAGACAGGAAAATTACAGGGCCCTGCGGAGAAATTGACCGGTAACGGATTCTTTTGCCTCTGCTATCTCTTCGGGCGTACCGGAGGCTACAATCTGACCGCCGCGCGGTCCCCCTTCAGGTCCGAGATCAATGATATAGTCGGCAGATTTAATGACGTCCATGTTGTGTTCGATAACGACTACTGTATTTCCCATATCCACCAGCCGCATCAGGACATCGAGCAGTTTCTTAATATCGACAAAGTGAAGACCAATGGTTGGTTCGTCAAGAATATAAAGAGTGTTGGTGTTCATTCGTTTCCCCAACTCCCTGGAAATCTTTATTCTTTGGGCTTCTCCTCCTGACAGGGTAGTTGCAGATTGGCCAAGCCTTATATATCCGAGACCAACATCGACCAGAAGTTGAAGCTTGGACCTTATAGCGGGGATATTCTCAAAGAAAGAAAGTGCCTGATTAACCGTCATCTCTAAGACATCTGCAATACTTTTGTCCTTGTATTTGATCTCAAGGGTGTCCGTATTGAATCTTTTGCCTTGGCATGCGTCACAGGTTACGTAGACGTCAGGAAGAAAATGCATCTCGATCCTGAGTAAACCATTTCCTTCACAGGATTCGCAGCGACCGCCCCGGACATTAAAACTGAACCGACCGGGCTTGTAGCCTCTCATCCGTGATTCGGGGAGACCGGTGAAAAGGTCCCGGATATAGGTAAATATTCCGGTATAGGTGGCAGGATTCGAACGGGGAGTACGCCCTATAGGCTGCTGGTTCATCATGATAACCCTTTCGATTCCTCCTAAATCTCTGACTCCTCTGATCTTTCCCATACCACCCGTATGCCTGTTCAGTCTTCGGGCGAGAACTTTGTAGAGAGTTTCAATAACCATGGTGCTTTTTCCCGAACCGGAGACACCTGTTACGGCAGTAAAAAGGTATAGAGGGATTTTTATGTCTATATCTTTCAGGTTGTTTTCACATGCCCCTTCAAGAATTATGAACCGATCGGGAACGGGTCTTCGCTTTTCCGGAAGAGGGATAGACATCCTTCCTGACAGATACATTCCGGTCAGCGATTCGTCACTCCTGCATATCTCCTCCGGTGTTCCGTGGAAAACAACATCTCCTCCAGCTAATCCTGCACCCGGTCCCATATCGATGATATTATCCGAGGACAACATCATCTCTGCATCATGTTCCACGACCAATACTGTATTGCCCATATCCCGAAGCCTCTTGAGAGTTGATATGAGTCTCATATTATCCCTCTGGTGCAGGCCTATTGTCGGTTCATCAAGCACATAGAGCACTCCGACCAGCCCGGAGCCTATCTGGGTTGCAAGCCGGATGCGTTGTCCCTCTCCACCGGAAAGGCTGTTAGCTGAACGATCCAGACTGAGGTAGTCCATTCCCACATCTAATAGAAATCGCAGTCTCTCTTTTATTTCTTTAAGAATCCTCTTCGAAATAAGAGCCTCCTGCGGGGAAAGACAAACCGTTTCAAAAAACTCAAGACACTCACCGATTGACATCCGGCATACATCATGTATATTTTTGCCCGCCACGGTTACAGATAGACTTTCCTTCTTCAACCTGGCTCCGGAACATGTGGAACACGCCCTTAGATTGATATATCGTGCCAGCTCCATTCTCACTGCATCGGAGTTTGTTTCCTGCCACCTGCGCTCAAGCTGGTTGAGGGCTCCTTCGAACGGCTTGCTGTAAAAAAATCTTTTACCGTCCCTGTCCAGATAAAATTTGATCTTTTCGTTACCCGAACCATGTAAAAAAACGGCCTGAACATTCTCAGGTAATTTATTGTAGGGTGTATTAGTATCGAACTGATAGTGTTGGGATAGGGCATCCAGCATCTGATAGTAATGGATGGAATTTCGACCTGCCCAGGGATCGATGGCTCCCTGTCTGACAGAAAGTTCCGGATCAGGAACAACCAGATTTTCGTCAAAATACGTCTTGGTGCCCAGTCCTCCGCAGTCCGGGCAGGCGCCGTAAGGACTGTTGAAAGAGAACATTCGTGGGCTCAACTCGGAGATGCTGATACCACAGTCGATACAGGCATATTTTTCACTGAAGAGTCTCTCTTTCCCTTTAGAAAGATCAATACTGACAAGCCCATCGGAAAGGCCGGCGGCAATCTCAAGGGAATCTCGCAGGCGTTTTCGAATCCCTTCCTTGACAACAAGTCTGTCCACGACAACATCAATGTTATGGCGTTTGTTTTTGTCAAGGACAATTTCCTCGGCAAGATCCCTCGTCTCTCCATCGACGCGAACACGGGAAAAGCCCTCTTTGAGAAGTTTTTTGAGTTCCTTCTGAAATTCTCCCTTCTTCCCCCTTAAGATTGGTGAGAGGATAGAAAGCTTCGTATTCTCGGGAAAGGCAAGGATGTTTTCGACCATTACTTCTATAGTCTGAGACCTGATTTCCTTTCCACATTGATAACAGTGTGGTACGCCTATACGGGCATAAAGGAGGCGCAGGTAATCATATGTCTCGGTAACCGTTCCCACGGTTGAGCGGGGATTATGGCTTGCCGTTCTCTGTTCTATCGCAATGGCGGGAGAAAGACCCTCAATGGATTCAACATCAGGCTTGTCCATCTGCCCGATGAACTGACGGGCATAGGTAGATAGTGATTCTACGTAACGCCGTTGGCCTTCGGCATAAATAGTATCGAAGGCAAGAGATGACTTGCCGGAACCACTGGCACCGGTAATGATAACAAGCCTGTTTCTCGGTATGTCTATATTTATATTTTTTAAATTGTGCTGGGATGCTCCCCTGATTTTAATATAACGGGAATTTTCCAATGAGATAATATCCGTTTATAATAATCACTTATGCCATAATTTATCCTGGTCTATTCGGTTATTATGGCAAATATTTTAAAGCTCAAGGTTTATAATAGGAAAGTGTAAAACGGCCATCTTCATAATAAAGGTAAGAGTAACGTTTGATCCAGTCACCGGTAGTGGCAAATGTTTTTCTTCTTTCATCGATCGTATATTCTTTCAAAAAGGGCTTGTGACAATGTCCCAGAATGACTGTATCAAATCCCTCTCTGAACTTTTTCAGAGAGAATGTAAGCATTTTTTCTACAAGTTTATCCTCTGTTTCACTGGAGAGTTCTTTGCTAATATTAGAACTTATTCGGGCGAGACCCCAGAGAAGAGAAGAGGGGATAACTTGTTGTACCCGGTAAAAGATAGTGCTTCGCAAAATCTTTCTTAACAAAAGGTATTTTATATTTAATCTGTCTATCGTATCGCCATGGGAGACAAGAACCCGCTGGTCATCAAAATCAAAGACCTTCCACTCAGTAGAAACAGTCATACCAAGGATCCTTGAGAAATAATTTTTCATGAAGAAGTCATGGTTTCCTTCACAGAAGTGGATACGAATCCCCCTCATTTTCAGCTCTATCAGCTTACTGATTATCGCTCTGAATTCCGGATATATATGGTTATTTTTGCAGAACCAGAAATCAAAGAAATCTCCTACAATAAAAAGGTTGTCAATGCTAATTGGATGGCCTGCGGTTTCATAGCATGGTGGCTCAGTTTCTTGTTTATCAATTTTAACCGTACCCTCAAGAAGGTCAAAGAAACGCATGAGATAACGATAACCCGTGTCTTTTTCCCGCTTCAGATGGGCATCAGCCAGGAATATGGCTTTCATCTAGTTCTCTTGTAGAATAAAATTTCAGATTCAGGGAGTGTTTAGCCGCCGCCATTACATCGGAAGATTCCTGTTTATATCCCAAATATGGGGCATGTTACCTGGTTCCGCACTCCTACTCGCTGTATTGCATTTAATCAATGTATTTTTACCCAATATAGTTGGTTACCAATCTTGCGAAGATCGAGTTAATTTTTCATTTTACCACGTTTACTATATTTGGGGCAATCGATTTGATGAAACAGTAAAATATATCACCTTTTTGATTGCTAAAATTATACATTTCCTGCCATACACACTGCAAGAGAGTATAGTCAGTTTTCTCTAATTCTGTACTTCATCCAGAAGGGAATATCGTTAGTCAGGTACTTGTGAGAGGCATATAATGTTTTTCGCTCAAAGGACAATAATACAAGGCACACTTAAGAAGTAACCTTATGGTAACTTTAAAGCTCTCTGATTGTTGGAAAAAGGAATTACTATTAGGCGGGATCTTCAGGTAATGGTTTAATATATTTTGGCATTGAGTTTGTATCGTAACGTGCGATATTGTTATCAAGCTAATTTTATCTCATAAGATATTTCCCCTTTGACCTTTCGCTGGTCTCGATTTGTCTGTTTCCATCAATGTGTTTTCACACTATGGAAGGCTCAAAGTAGAGCACAACTCTAATGGTGATAACCAGTCAGATGACGGTGGTAATCATCAGGCGAGTACGAAAATCATTTTTCCTGATCCTTACACCATTATATTGATAGTAGCGAGCGTGCATTCTTGCCCAGGATCATATCCAATTCTGCATGGTTGAAGCCGGCCTGTAAAAACTCGTTTTTGTATCTTGTATAGCCAAGAAGGGGAAAGTCTGAGCCGAACAACAACTTGTCTATTCCCATAGCATCCGCAAAAACCTTTAACACCCGAGGATGATATAAATAGGGTAGGGCGGCTGTGTCAAACCAGCAGTTAGATAGCACTTCCCGCACCTCCCTTTTCATGTAACAGTAGAAAGGCAGTCCACCACCCAGGTGAGCGAGAATCCAGATTGTTTTATTATATATTTTCAGAAGTCTGTAAAGCTGGGCAAGAGTCATGGGGCTTTTGCCCAGATAGTTATGGCCCACAGGCTCATTGGTATGCAACAGTATAGGACATTGCGCTTCATGACACAGATCCGTTACATGTTTTAAGCTCTCTATCGCTGCATCATCCAGCCCACTTGTATAAAAGGCCAACTCGCCTACCCCCCTGGCTCCCGATCCGAGACATCGTTCAACCTCGGAAGATGCCTTGGGATGATCTGCTTTTACACAAGCAAAGGGTATAAGACGCCCTGGAAAACGGGCAGCAGCCTGTAATACATAGTCGTTGTTAAGCCTGGAATATTCCTCGTGATTCCAGGGAAAGCCAAAGACAACAGCTTTATCAACACCTTCACTGTCCATCATGGCAATAACATCATCCGCGCCCGCAAGCCTGGCCTGCGGGCTTTTATACATATAGGTGAACAATGTTTCACCATCGAGGAATTTCTCCTTCTCATTCCGTACCTCACGGGGAAAGATGTGCACGTGTACATCAATGACCATACCTGTACCTTTATTTTTTTGTTTACTGAGAATTTTATCCGGGGGACGTTTCACTTCCGGTTTTGTCTCTGTAGGATCATTTGCAACCATAAATTCGCTCCTTAATTATGGCTTATCATATCATAATGGTTCCTTTATAACAACCCGCAGAGTCAAGCGGGAGGGTACATTAAGAACCAAATTGTGCTTGACAATGGTTACCCCCTTTGATAGCAAGGACTGTGATTTTAGCGTTTTTGATTGAGGGTGTTCAAAGTGGAAGCGATTGAGGAACGCAATAAACAATTGGAGATTGATGATATAAAATATATTTGGCATCCTTTTACCCAGATGCAGGGTTACGTGAGGGAAAAACCGCTTATTATTGAAGAGGGAAAGGGATCTATCTTAAGAGATATTTACGGAAATGAATATTTAGACGGGGTTTCTTCCCTGTGGACAAATGTGCACGGGCATGGAAAAGAAAAGCTCGATCGTGCTATCAAAGAACAACTGGGGAAAATTGCCCATTCAACTTTGCTTGGGCTGTCTAATGTTCCAGCCATAATATGTGCTAAAAAACTGATAAAAATTGCCCCGGAAGGACTGACCAGAGTATTTTATTCCGATAATGGTTCTACAGCCATGGAGGTAGCCCTTAAAATGGCCTTCCAGTATCACCAGCAGTCACCCGACGGTGATTCCGGTAAGACAAAATTTATTTCCTTTAAGAATGACTATCACGGAGATACCATTGGTTCGGTAAGTATCGGAGGTATTGACCTCTTTCATGCAACTTACAAGGCCTTACTTTTTGAGTCATTTAAGGCTGAATCTCCATATTGTTATCGTTGTGCCTTTGGAAAAACTTATTCTTCCTGTGATTTTGACTGCTTAAATCAGGTGGAAGAACTTATGAAATCACATGCACACGAGGTGGCAGCCCTGGTGATTGAACCCCTGGTTCAGGGGGCAGCGGGGATCTTGGTGCATCCCCCTGGATACTTAAAAAGGATCCGGGATCTTTGTACAACTTGTGGCATCATAATGATTGCCGATGAGGTTGCAGTGGGCTTTGGTAAGACAGGGAAGATGTTTGCCTGTGAACACGAAGGTGTAGCTCCTGACATCATGGCTCTTGCCAAGGGTATTTCAGGGGGTTACCTGCCACTTGCGGCTACGTTGACGAACGAGAAAATCTATGAAGGATTTCTTGGTGAATACGAAGAGTTTAAAACCTTCTTTCATGGGCACACCTATACAGGAAACCCTCTTGCTTGTGCCGCGACCATTGCCAATCTCGAAGTTTTTGAAGAGGAACGTACCTTAGAAAAGCTCCAGGGAAAGATTGAATATTTCAAGAACCGGTTGCAACCCTTTAACTCCCTTAGTCATGTCGGGGAGGTCAGGCAGTGTGGATTCATGGTTGGTATAGAACTGGTGGCAGATAAGGAGTCAAAAGAACAATTTCCTGTCAGGGACAGAATCGGCCATCATGTGATATTGGAGGCAAGAAAGCGAGGTCTTATCATAAGGCCTCTCGGTGATGTTATTATCCTTATGCCTCCACTGAGCATTACTACAGATGAGATTGACAGAATGTGTGATATTACCTGTGAATCAATTCGTGTGGTTACGGAAAAGAAAAAAAATATGTGAAGAAGTATGTTTCGGGTGCGAATTAAGATTCGGCTGCGAAATCAATTGTCGTTCCTTAAAATGTGGTACCTGAATAGTTATAAATAAAATAGAAATAAACATGCTAAGGAGGAAGAGATGTTTGAATTTACAGAAGAACAAATGATGATTAAGGAAACGGTAAGAAAATTGGGGGTGGAGAAATTCGGGCCGAGGGCTGAGGAAATTGATAAAACCGGGGAATTCCCTTATGATATTGTGAAGATTCTCGGGGAGAACGGTCTACTTCAGTTGCCGTTGCCGGAGAAGTATGGTGGAATAGAAGCCGATAATACAACTCTTTGTTTAGTTGCAGAAGAGTTAGCGAAACATTGTACCACTTCCTCTACTCTGGTGTGTATTCAAGGCTCAAATATTAAGGTTATTAACAGAGGTGGAAATGAAGAGCAGAAGGAAAGATTTTTCACTAGATTAGGTAATGGAGAGCTTACCGCATTTGCGCTAACCGAGGCCAGCGGAGGTTCAGACGTCGGGGCAATGAAAACAAAGGCAGTACGCGACGGTGATGTATATGTAGTAAACGGCACAAAGTGTTTTATTACCTGCGGTGGTGTCGCCGATCTTCTTCCCCTCTTTGTCATGACCGATCCATCAAAGGGTTTAAAAGGAGGTGTCTCAGGGTTTGTTCTGGAAAAAGGCACTCCCGGGTTTAAGATTGGGAAAAAAGAGGATAAGATGGGTGCGAAAGGGGCGCCTGTTTATGAACTTATTTTAGAGGATGCTCAAATCCCTGTAAAGAATCTACTGGGGAATGAAGGAGAAGGCTTACAGATAGCACTTGCCGCAGTTAATCTGACGCGCCTTACGGTAGGCAGTCAGTCTGTCGGAATTGCTCAGGGGGCGCTCGATTTTGCTATACAATATGCAAAAGAGCGAGTCCAGTTTGGGAAACCTATTGCTACCTTCCAGGGTATGCAATTTAAACTGGCCGATATGGCGATGAAGCTGGAAGCAGCCCGGTCCTTGATATATAGAGCCGCTTTTATGGCCGATCAGGGTGTGGCGGAAGTAGCAGGTTTATCTTCCATGGCGAAATGCTTTGCTACCGAGGCGGCTGTGGATATTACCCTTGAGGCGGTTAGAGTCTTAGGCGGATACGGTTATATGAAGGATTACCCACAGGAAAGAAGGTTTCGAGATTCAGTAGCCTGTCTTTTCATGGAGGGGACAGCGGAGATTCAACGCGTGAATATTGCCCGCTTTTTGTTGAAGAAGTAATAAGATGTACGCGTGTTAAACAGGTTTGCAACATAACCTGAGAAAACGCTAAAGCAGTTTTTAAATATTTCTTTTAGATCCATTGCATTGGTTCTCCCGAAAGAATTTCTTTCGGGAGAACTGCTAATATAACCCCACCACGCCATGGATAAACATTATCATATATATCAGTTCTTTCTGAAGCCAATTTTCACTATTATTTCCTGATATTGCTTGAGATTCTTCGGAACTTATGGTCCTTATAATGAGAATGTAAATTTTCAAAAGTCTCGGATAAGGTTTATATAACCATGAACGAGAGCCCATCTACCATAAAGTTTTCCTGCACCATTGCCTTTATAATTCTCATGGCCGTTACCATGGCGATGTTTGGCGATGTCCTTTTCTCCTTTAAAGATGTAGTCCTTTCAAAGGAGGGCACAGATCTCTCCCAGCAGTTCATATACTGGCGTGATTTTGGCTTCGGTCAAATGAAAATGGGTAACCTGCCGTTATGGAACCCCCACATTTTTTCCGGTGTTCCCTTCTTGGGAGGGTTTCAGTCTGCACTGTTGTATCCACCTAATTTAGTTTATCTGATCTTCCCTCTTTCCCGGGCCATAAATATTGGTATCGCCCTGCATGTGTTTCTGCTCGGCTTTTTTATGTATTTATGGATGATAAAAAGAAATTTACACCCACTGGCCTGTCTTTTAGCTTCGGTGCTCATAATGTTTTCCGGGGCGCACTTTATGCATATTTATGCCGGTCATCTATCCAATCTGTGCGCGATGGTGTGGGTTCCCCTTATATTTCTTGCTGTTGACGGATTATTTGAAAACCGCTCCTTCCGCTGGTGTTTCCTCGGTGTTTTTGCAGTGGCCATGCAGATTCTTGCCGGTCATCCTCAGTACGTTTATTATACTGCTATTGCCGTTTTTATCTATGCGGGACTTCTTCTCTTCAAATCTGAACGGTGGACAGCTTTTGTTCTGGGGCTTTTGGGTATGTATATAGGCGCCGCTGCTCTATCTGCTGTACAGATCCTCAGCGGTATTGAAGCAGCAGGAGAAAGTATCCGCAGTTCTGGTGTTTCCCTCGAGTTTGCCTCCATGTTCTCTTTTCCGCCGGAAAATTTCCTTACCCTTGTGGCCCCGCGTTTTTTTGGTGATATGGAAGAATTTCCTTATTGGGGGCGGTGTTATTTGTGGGAGATGTCACTATTTGTCGGTGTTACCGGTCTTTCGTTGGCCGTTTATGGTGCGTTTTCCGGAGATCACAAGATCCGTCGCTTTTCGGTAACCATGGTTCTGATTCTGTTGATGCTGGCTCTTGGTGCCCACACTCCCCTCTTCCGGATACTCTATAACTGGCTTCCCGGATTCGATAAGTTTCGTGGTACGTCGAAATTCATTTTTCCCGCCTCTCTTTTTCTTGTCATGCTCTCAGGTATAGGATTTGATCATCTGATAAGATACGGGAGATACCTGGCAAAGAGTTTTATTTTTTTGCTGATGTCAGGAGCTATAATAGGAGGAGTGGCCTTCTGGATTCTTACCTCCACCCAGGTATCCGGTACGGCAGGCATCTGGCCGGAAATGATCAGTGCTGTCTCATCTTCAGGCGAATCATACATGCCCTCGCAGATATATACGGAACCCGCTTTTATTCCCATGGCAGGGTACTTTGCTTCAAAGAATCTTTTTTTATCCGCAGCTATATGTCTTTTTTTATCCGTCCTATTTTTATTGCGGAAAAATTCGGAAAAAGTCGTTTATCTCATTGCTATATTGGCACTTATTGAAATAATTACGTTCGCTAAAATGGCCAGGCCGACCTTTGATCTCGATTCCCAGAAGATTCCGGCGCTGACAAAGTTTTATGCTGCTCATCCTGGAGACTATCGTATCCTGAATCTTTCAAGTCCAAACAGTGCCATGAGCATGGGTGTGGAGGATATCTGGGGATATGATCCCGGGGTTTTGAAGAGATATACACAATTCATGGCCTTCACCCAGAACCAGGATCCCGAAAAGGCGACGCAGTATATTCGTTTCCATCGGTATCATCGTCTGTTTAATATGCTTCGGTGCAAGTATGTTATCATGTCCGATCAAGACCAAATTCGTGTCGAGGAGAACGTGGATGTAATGCCACGGCTCCTGTTGATTCAGGACTGGCAGGTGATTGACAACAGGGATGATATCTTCAAAGCGATGGAACGAGAGACGTTTGATCCCCGACGGGTGGTCATTCTGGAAGAATCCCCGGAACCAAAACCAGTTAAATCAGCAGATGAGGGATCCATGTTTGTTGAGAATTCCGGGACAGATCATCTCACAATCAAAGCCGAACTTTCGCACCCCGCTATTTTGCTGGTGACCGATGCCTACAGCAAGGGGTGGCATGCCCGGCCCCTGCCGGGGAGTGTCCAGAAAAATTATCATCTTATGCCGGCCAACTATACCCTGATGGCCATTCCATTGTCGGCAGGGAAGCATCACCTCCGTATTGAATACTCTCCACTGTCTTTTCGCGTCGGGGCCTGGATTTCGATTGCCGCTGTTATTATCTACCTTGCTCTACTTGTCTTTTACCGGCGGAAACATCATAGAGAAAGGAAGGCCCATTGAAACCGGAAACGATAAGGAAAATTGACATTTCAATCGGCAGGGCAACCTGTTTTTTTATGACCTGTCTTCGCCGGATCGTTGATAGTTTCGATCTTCAAAAAACAACTTCTCCACCGATAAAGAAAATCCTCTTTATAAAGTTGATCGAACAGGGGGCAACGGTCATCGCTTACGGTGCGATTTACCGTGCTGTAGAGATGGTCGGCAGAGAGAACGTTTTCTTTTGTGTCTTTGAAGAAAATCGTGAGATTCTCGATATTATGGATGTCCTGCCGTCGGAGAATGTGTTTGTTATTCGCAACAGCGACTTCTTCACTTTTCTGTCCGATGTTTTGCGACTGCTCATTAAGATTCGCCGGCACAACATTGATGCTACCGTAGATATGGAGTTCTTCGCCCGTGCACCTGCCATCCTATCATATCTGACGGGAGCAAAACGGCGCGTCGGTTTACATCGCTTTACCAGCGAGACACCCTACCGCGGTGACCTGATGACCCACCGTGTTCAATACAACCCTTATCTGCATACTTCTATTACTTACAATTCTCTGGTAGAGGCGCTCAAGATAGGAGCAGAGGAGACACCACTGTTAAAAATCCCTGTGGAACAGATGGCGGCAGATCCTCCCCCGCGGTTTGTACCGACGGCTGAGGAAAAAAGCCGTGTGGGAAAGTTACTGAGGGAAAGTTTCGGACAGGGAGTGGCAGAAGGCCATGTAGTACTATTGAACCCCAATGCCTCTGATATGTTACCGCTCAGGAAATGGGCGGCAGAAAATTTCGTCAACTTGGGAAAGAGAATTCTTAACGATCATAGCAATGTCTCTATTGTAATAACAGGGGCTCCCTCTGAAGAGGAGGCTGCAGATGTCATCTGCCGTAAAATCAATTCACCAAGGGCAGTAAGTTTCGCCGGTAAAACCACACTGAGAGAATTGCTGGTTCTTTACACACTTGCAGATGTTTTAGTTACCAATGACAGTGGGCCGTCTCATTTTGCATCCATGACTCAGATTGATTCCGTAGTTCTCTATGGGCCGGAAACACCAAAATTATTTGGTGCCACAGGTGGTCATTTTCACAGTATCTGTGCAGGGTTTGCCTGCAGTCCCTGTGTTAATGTTTTTAATCACCGTTTTTCTCCCTGCACAAATAATGTCTGTATGCAGATGATATCTGTTGAGAAGGTCTACGACAAGGTGCAGAGTTGTCTGCAAAAAAGAAAAAGCCTTAAGAGAGGAACAGGAGTATAACCGTCAACCATTATCAGCATTTTGAATTCATGTTTGGTTCACCAGCGTTAGTATAAGGTTTGATAGATTAATGGAAAGTAAGGAGCCCTCTATCTTGAAAAGGTACCATTTGCAAAAATGTGGTGTGCTTTTTGTGTTTATGTTGGGTGTAGGAGGCATCCTTTTTTTTACTAATGCTGGAAATTATTATTTGTGGGGTGATGAGGGAGAAACTGCGTTATACGGGAAAGAAATTTTAAAACATGGGTTACCTTATGGTTTCGATGGACGCAATTTATTCGAATTCAGAAACGGTTATAGTCTGAATCGAGATTTTCTACCCACAATAAGTCCTTGGCTTCAGTTTTATATTGCGGCCATGTCAATGAAAATATTTGGTTGCAGTAGTTTTGGCGCAAGAGCACTCTTCATTCTTCTATCTCTGGTGGCTTTGATTACACAGTTTCTTTTTGTCTCGCACTACTTCAAAAATCAAAGACTTGCTTATATTAGCCTTGCTTTATTAGTAACGTCTGTTTCGTTTATTCTTTTCTCACGTCAGAGCAGATATTATGCCCTCGTGATGTTCTTAACACCTACCCTCTGTTACTTGTATTGCTTATTTAAAGAACGGAAGTGTGAGTATTTCATCGTTTCCTTTATTTTCATCTTACTTTTCCTTGCTAATGCCCTTATCGCTGTTGCTTTTTGTGTGTCTTCAAGTATTTCATTTTTTTTCTTCGATAATAGACTTAAGACAATTAAATTTTTTATGATTCCATTACTTATCGCTGTTCCATTTTTGGGAGGATTCTTGCTTTGTTTATATCAGAAAGGGGGCATTACGGACCCTAATTTTCTGAGAAACATCCATCCCGCAGATTTCCTGAAAATTATCTGGCTCTATTTCAAGGACTACAATATTGCACAGCTATTGCCGTTCGGAATTATATTCGCTTTGGCTTTTGTTTGGTACAGGGAAGGGGTATTTAAGGGAGGCGAGCCTTTTTTAAAAGCGCGTAGAGAATTATCTATCCTCTCCATCGTTATTTTGTTTACCATTATCCTATCTATCCTATCACCGCAGGTAAGCATGGCTGATAATTCCGATATTCGCTATGCTACAGCGATTTTTCCCTTTCTTCTTCTCCTGCAGGCTTTCGTCGTCGAGAAAGTTTATATCCAACGAAGGTTGGCGGCGTACGTATTACTAACAGTCCTTGTGGGAACGAATCTGCTGACTTTCACACCTTTTCGTTCTTATATTTTTGAGTACGTCAGGGAGAATGTTTCGCCTTTCGATAACTCCGTAAAAACGGCAGTTCGTTTTCTTAATAACCGTATCCGTTCCAACGACATTGTCTTGGTAACGCCAAACCATATGCTGGGGAGTATGGAGTTTTATCTGGGTGACAATGTATTGTTTTGCAATGTCATCGGGGAAGATAATAAAAATTTGCTGGCTTCTGGTGTAAAATTGCCTAAATATATTTATTCAACAGATACAATTCCCGACTGGATTGTTTTATTCGGTCTGGGTGTGGATATGCCGCATACAGCAAAGCATTTGAGTAAATTGAATCTTTCTAACTATAAAATTTACGCCTTTCCCATTATGGGGCCTGATGTTTCCCGGCCGGAACTGTTCTGGCGATCTTTCGCACCAATTACTCATTTTCCACCTGAACAGGGACTGTTCATTTTAGAGCGTGTCAAAGGCAAGACTAGTTAAAAGTGGTGGGGTATGTGATAGTTGATCTTGAACTGTCGTACTTACTCTGTGTTAATGTTTTTAATACTTGAGAAGGATAATTATGCTGATAGACTGGGGGGTGAGGTTTCAACCTGCATGTCAGCAAACGGGCTTGAGGAAGTCGGCAAGTTGCGGTAAACATATAGTGCTTCTATTCTGGGTTCCGGTTTCTGAATAATTAATGATTGAGACGTTTACAAGAAGGGGGTGAGAAGTATGATTTATGAAAATATGGATCAGTTAAACAGGAGTTTAAGGGGAATATTAAAGATTACAGGCAGCGATGTTACGGTACTGGATGAGGAGAAGTTCCGTGGTTCTCTCGTCGATGCCCTGATTTATTCCGCTGTCTTCAGCCCCTGTGGAGAGACAAAAAAAGCTGCACAGTGGCTGATCAGGAGTGGCGGGACATCTCTTGGTATTGTTTCTTCCTCTATCCAATCCCTCTATGAAGCGATGGGCCGCAAGGAGGTGTCCGGTTTTACGGTACCGGCCATCAACATCCGTGGTCTTACCTATGATGTTGTCCAAGCCGTCATGCGTGCTGCCATGAAGAACCATGTGGGGCCCGTAATCTTTGAAATAGCACGTTCGGAAATCGTTTATACCTTCCAGTCTCCGGCGGAATACACCAGCGCGGCGACGGCTGCCGCTATAAAAGTTGGATACCGCGGCCCCCTGTTCATGCAGGGTGACCACTTTCAGGTGAGTGCGAAAAAATTTGCCAAAGACCCGGCAACGGAAATTCAGGCGGTAAAAAACCTGATCCGGGAAGCTATTGAAGGCGGATTTTATAATATTGATATTGACACCTCAACACTGGTTGACCTGACGAAAACCACAGTTAAGGAACAGCAGAGGACGAATTGTACCCTGGCGGCTGACTTGACGGCCATGATTCGAGACCTGGAACCTGCCGGGGTGACAATTTCCGTGGGGGGAGAGATCGGTGAGGTAGGGGGTAAAAATAGTACGGTCGAAGAGTTAAGGTCTTTCATGGATGGTTACATTGAGGAACTGGGAAAAGGCGGCAAAGATTTAAAAGGTATCAGCAAGATAAGTGTCCAGACCGGTACCGCCCATGGCGGTGTTCCCCTTCCTGACGGCAGTGTTGCTGATGTAAAACTTGATTTTGGCACCCTCGAAAAACTATCCGAGATAGCAAGAACAGAATATGGCCTTGCCGGCGCTGTTCAACATGGAGCCTCTACCCTTCCTGATGAGGTCTTTGACAAGTTTCCCGCCATCAAAACGGCAGAGATTCACCTGGCGACAGGCTTTCAAAACATAATTTACGATAGCAAAAACTTTCCTGCCAGGTTCAGGGATAAGATTTACCACCACTTGAAAACGGAATTCATCAGTGAAAAGAAAGGGAATGATACAGAGGAACAGTTCATTTATAAGACCAGAAAAAAAGGATTTGGTTCCTTCAAAAGGGAACTATGGCATCTCCCGTCGGATACATTGCAATCCCTTGGCAAAGAACTGGAAGACAAGCTTTCCTTCCTGTTCCATAAACTGAATGTCATAAATACGGAAGATACGACCAAGAGATTTGTAAAACCTGTAATAGTTCCCTTAAAAGCTCCTGAGGGCTTGGGAGGATAGATAATTTTCTTGTAACTAATTGGGTAACAGGGGTAGAAGCACAAAGTCTGATCAGCAGTTAAAATTGATGCGTATTTGTTTTTACTCTGTGCTTAATTGAGCCGCTGCCAGTCTGCCGGCCCGGTTAAGATCGCCAAGTGTATTGATGCCCATAACTTCCCCGTGGTCGCTTGCGATAAACGATCTGACGGGGTAGCCCTTCCTGCATGCAATTTCAACGATATCCGTCAAATAATACTCTTTCTGGGTGTTGTCACGGCCAATTCCTGCCGTTGCCTCAAAGAGAAATTTACTTTCCACACAGTATATCCCGCTATTTATCTCCCTGATTTTTTTCTCCTTATCCGTAGCGTCCCGCTCCTCCACAATTTTCAAAACCCTTCCTCTTTCTCCCTTAACTATTCTGCCGTAACCCGAGGGATTATCAAGAATAGTCGTAAGGACAGTGACTGTTGCCTTTTCTGAGTTATGATATTCAAACAGGGCAAGAATCGTGGAAGGACGAAGGAGAGGTACATCCCCGCAAAGGATGAGAATGGTGCCGTCATAATCGAGAAACGAGTCTCGAGCCTGAAGTACGGCGTGGCCTGTACCCAATTGCTCGCGCTGTTCGGCAAAAATTAAACCCTTATCCTTGAAGATTTCTCTGACAATGGATGCCTGATGACCGATGATGACTACAATCTTCTCTGAACCGACTGTTCCGGCAACGTCCAATGAATAACTCAGCAAGGGCTTTCCGCAAAGGGGGTGGAGCACCTTTGCCAGATCAGACTTCATTCTTGTTCCCTTACCGGCGGCAAGGATTATAGTACACAGGCTGTTTTTCTCCATCATATATTAGCTGAAAATGTTTCTCCAATAGACAAGGTACCTTATATTTTCTTGACCTTGTCCATTTCAGGAGGAAACACAACCATAACCTCCCTTATAGCTTTTACATCTGCATCTTCAATGACAAAGAATATGTCGCCATATCTAAATGTCTCTTTCCTTTTAGGTATTTTCCCCATCTTGTAAAGCAAAAATCCTCCCAGGGTTTCATAGTCTCCCTCCGGAATCTTCAGGGGGATTATCTGGCGCATCTGTTCTATACTGATCTGTGCATGTAAGAAATACTTCCCCGGAGCGATCTTTTTGTAGAGTTTTTCCCCGTATTCATCGTCAATTTCTCCAACAATTTCTTCCAGGATATCCTCGGTCGTTATAATACCTACAGCGCCGCCGTATTCATCAACAACAATGGCCATTCGCTCACCTTTGCCCTGTAACTCTACGAGAAGCTCTTTTGCCGGTTTTGTTTCGGGAACATAAAATACTGCCGGTCTAAGACATGAGGCGATGGTGTCGTCTTCAGACAGTGGGGACTGATCCTTGTTGTGTCCACGTAATTCTCTGAGGAGATCAAAATAATTAAGAATTCCTATGATATTAAATATCTGTTCCTGGTAAACAGGAATACGGAGGTATTTTTTTTCTGCTGCAAGCAGAGCAGCTTCGTGGAGGGTGGCCGTGACCGGCAGGGCAGTCATCGTAGATAAGGGGACCATAATTCTACCTACAGTCACATCGGTAAAATCAAATATGCGCTTGATCATCTCTTTTTCCCTGCTCATAATATCACTTTGAGAACCCCTGTTGGCGAGGATGGCCTTTAACCCCTCTGTCGTTATGTATGGAGAGGGGCTCACGTTTTTTTCTCCGGTAAAGATACGAATAGCTCCCCGGGATATTTTCGAAATGATATAGACCGCAGGAAAAAGTACCCATGATGCTGTCCAGATAAACCAGCAGAGTTTTACGGCCATAGATTCCGCATGTTGCTGGCAGATACTCTTGGGAATAATCTCGGCCATAATGAGGATTACGGGCACCATTAACATAATGGACACTATCTCACCACGAACCGGTCCCAGTATGGATATAAACAGCGCGGTGGCAAGTGTTGTGCTGACAACAGCGCATAAATTTGTTCCCGTCAGGACAGTGGAGAAAAACCACGCAGGTCTTTCTAAAAGTTTAATTGTAAGAGCGGCAGATCGTGATCCGTTTCTGGCCCTCTGCCTGATCTTGTTAATGTCAGAGCTTACGAAGGCAATCTCTCCCCCGGAAAACAAACCTTCCAGTCCTAAACAAACTATTATCAATGAGATAGATAAGAGGTTATTGCTCATCATGGTTAACTTTCTTTTCTATCCTTATTGTTAATATCCTGGCTTTACCCATTTTTTCTACCTTGAAGATGCAATTTCCCTCCTCGAAATAGACTTCTTCCCCTGGTGAGGGCAATTTTCCGAAAAGATGAAAAACAAAGCCGCCAACCGTCTCATAATCTTCCACCGGCATGGATATATCCATAAGGTCATTGAGATCATCGGTTGATAACTTACCTGATACAACGAAGGTATTATCATCAAGCCTCTCCCAGAGTTTTCCCCTGATACCGTATTCATCATAGATATCTTCAAACATATCTTCGATAATATCTTCAACGGTCACCAGACCTGCAACGCCGCCGTATTCGTCGACCACAACAGCAAGTTGCATCTTTCTTACCTGAAAATCTAAAAGCAGACTGCCCACACTTTTTTCCAGGGGAATGAAGAAAGGCTTTCTTAAAAGAGTTTCGACACGAAATCGTCTTTTTTCTGATATTCTGGCTACAAGGTCCTTAGCGAACAGAATCCCCCGGATATCATCCTTATCAGTTCCATAAAGGGGTATTTTCGCATGCCCCGCCTTGACAATTTCCCTTTCTATCTCTTCTATGCTCAGGGAAAGGGGGAGGCAAAATATATCTACCCGTGGGACCATAACCTCTGAGACAGGCTTATCGGCCAGATCGAACACCCGATGGATTAGCGCTCGTTGTGACTCTTCCAGCGCTCCCTCTTTTTGACCCACATCAATGAGGGTCCTGAATTCATCTTCCATAAGAGATTCACTATCATTCTCCCCACCCTGCGGGGAAACAGATACAAACAATCCGGATATCTTTTCTAAGATCCAGACAAGAGGTCGTTCAATCCATGACAGGACAATTAAAAAAGGGGACACAAATGAGGAGACCGGTATGGGACGGGTAACGCCCAGTGTTTTCGGGATACCTTCCAGAAAGATGAGAAGCATTGGGGACGTTACTGCAATGGCAACCCATTTTCCCTCTATGCCGAGAAAATGGATGGAAATTGATGCCACCAAAACAGATATGGTGATATTTATGGCCTCGTTACTAACGATAATAGTTATCAGGAGTTTCCTGGGGTATTTGAGAAGACGGAGGACATAAGGCAGGAAAGGGGAGCGCTCCGTTGCCATTTTATGCAGGTGAAGGGAAGTCAGGGAAAAGAGAGCAACCTCGGAACAGGAAAAAAATCCCGAGAGGATAAAGAGAAAAAACAAAAAGACAAACTCGAATATAATTTGATGAGCCAAGCTTATAAAGCCTTGAGTTGAATGATTCCCGACCGGTTCTTTTTTAAAATGATTGTTTTTTATCCGGTGTTTACAGTTCTTTGAGCTTCCTTGTAATTATATATCAGATTTTACACGGAAAAGACAAAGAAATTTTTATCAGATTTGTTTGACGGGGAGAATTTTTTCCTATATTAAATACAACTATTCAATATTCAGGAGTCGGATTGAAAAGGTATTCCGTTAAGGATTTTCAAGTCTTGATTGTATGAAAAGGCGCATCTTGAAGAAGGCATTAAGTTGCATAAGGCGTATAATGCCTCTATTCTGGATTCCGGCCCCTGATTTCTGATCCCTGAAAGGAGATGCCAAGATGCTTATTAATGTACTTTTAGTCGGCAATGGTGCCCGTGAACACGCTATTGCTGAAGCCATTACCCGGTCGAACCGGCAGCCGAAGCTCTTCTCCTACATGAAATCCAATAACCCCGGGATTGCTTCACTTTCAGAAGAAGTTGCCATTGGCAGCTACAGTGAACTTTCAGCGATCAGTGAATTCGCGAGGAAGTGCAATGTTCATTTTGCCGTGATTGGTCCCGAGGAACCACTGAATAACGGAGTAGTTGATACCCTGAAAGAGGCGGGAATTCCTGCTGTGGGCCCCACACAAGATCTGGCACGTCTTGAGACTTCAAAATCATTTTTGAGGAGTTTACTCGAAAAATACAGGATACCAGGCAATCCAAGGTTCAAGGCATTTTCATCTCTGGATGGTATAGAGGATTTTCTTGGTGAACTGGACAGTATTGTCATCAAGCCTGACGGCCTGACCGGGGGAAAAGGGGTTATGGTGCAGGGGGATCACTTCCAGACAAGAGAAGAGGCTATGAACTGCTGCCGTAGTATCTTAAGGGAACATGAAACAGTAATCGTTGAAGAGAGATTTGAGGGGGAAGAATTTTCTCTCCAATGTCTCTGTGACGGGAAAACCGTGGTGGCAACACCACTTGTCCAGGACCACAAGAGACGGTTCGTCGGCGATAAAGGTCCGAACACCGGGGGGATGGGGTCATATTCCTGCGAGGATCATACCCTGCCATTTTTAGGCAGAAAGGAAGTTGAAGAAGGACTTACCATTACGAAACAGGTAGCCGATGCCCTCTACAGAGAGACAGGAGAATACTACAAAGGAGTCATGTACGGTGGATTCATGATTACAGCCTCCGGCGTTAAATTACTTGAATACAACGCCCGGTTTGGTGATCCCGAGGCGATGAATATCCTGCCCCTTTTGAAAACAGATTTTGTCGATCTCTGTAAATCCATTATTGATGGTACTCTCGACAGGATGAATATTGAATTTGAGAAAAAGGCAACTGTCTGTAAGTATATCGTTCCAAAGGGATACGGTCTTCCCGATGAGCATCCTGATTCAATATCAACATCCTCAAAAATTGAAGTCGGCGATGTGGGAGCTGCCCGACTGTACTATTCTTCTATTGATAAAAGAGAAGATGGGTTATATATGACTAAATCAAGGGCGCTTGGTGTGGTAGGTATAGCAAACCATCTCAGCGAGGCGGAGAGGATTGCAGAAGGTGCTGTATCGGCTATCACGGGCCCCGTGGACCACAGGCCCGATATTGGAACAGAGCAGTTGATAGGAAAGAGAATTCAACATATGCAGGAGATCAGAGGTAAGTAAGGAGAATAATATGGGAATGAATGAAATCAGGCGGGCACTGATCAGTGTCACAGACAAGAAAGGTATTGTGGAATTCGCCAGGGAACTTTCCTCGCAATTTTCTGTGGAACTTCTCTCCACGGGAGGGACAGCATCCAAACTGAGAAGCGAGGGCATAAAAGTCACGGATGTCTCTGATTACACTGGTTTTCCCGAGATGATGGACGGCAGGTTGAAGACTCTTCATCCGAAGATACATGGAGGTCTTCTAAGCCTGCGGGATAATGAAGAGCACATTAAATCCATCAAGGAACACGGGATAGGACTGATTGACATGGTGGTGGTCAATCTCTACCAGTTCGAGGATACTGTGGCAAAAGGCTGCACCCTTGCCGAGGCTATAGAAAATATAGATATAGGCGGGCCGACCATGCTCCGGGCTGCAGCGAAAAACTACCGCTTTGTCAGCGTTGTGACCGATCCCGAAGATTACCGGAAAACACTTGAGGAAATGAAGAAAAATGGCGGAAAGATTTCGGAAGCCACTAATTATTCCCTGGCAGTAAAGACATTTCAATTGACCGCTAAATACGATGCTGCTATCTCTAACTACCTTGGTAAGATTGTCCCCGGGGAAGAAGTGAAGGTATTTCCCGATACTTTCACCATTCAATTTGCCAAAGCCCAGGAACTCCGTTACGGTGAAAACCCTCACCAAAAGGCAGCTTTCTATAAGGAGAAGGGTCCATCTCTTTCCGGTATATCCAATGCCCGGCAGATCCAGGGGAAAGAACTATCCTATAACAACATCATGGACAGTGATGCGGCCTGGCAGATAGTATCCGATTTTGAGCTGCCCGCTGCGGTGATTATCAAGCATGCCAACCCCTGCGGTGCGGCAACCTCCACCCATGATATCTCAGAGGCCTATCGGAAAGCACGGGAGACAGACCCAGTTTCTGCCTTCGGGGGGATTGTTGCCTTTAACCGGCAGGTGAACAGGAAGGCGGCGGAAGAAATAACAGAGACTTTTCTCGAGGTCATCATTGCCCCGGCGTTTGACGAGGATGCAGTTGCTGTATTAAGCAGGAAAAAGGCTATGAGGGTCCTGGAAATCCCGGCAGAGGGTGGAAAACAGAATGCCGGCTACGACTTCAGGCGAGTCATGGGCGGGCTACTCATCCAGGACAGGGATCATGAAGACTTTGATATAAGAAAGTCTACGGTCGTCACCAAAAGGGCGCCCACGGAAGAGGAGTACCAGGCTCTCGATTTTGCCTGGCGGGTGGTGAAGCATGTCAAATCAAATGCCATTGTCTTTGCTGTTAAAGATCAACTGGTTGGCGTGGGGGCAGGGCAGATGAGCCGGGTGGACTCGGTCAACATTGCCGGTATGAAGGCGAAACTACCGACGAAAGGGTGTGTTCTTGCCTCGGATGCCTTTTTCCCCTTCAGGGACGGCATTGACATTGCCGCCAAGGCTGGTATCACGGCCATTATACAACCCGGCGAATCAATAAGAGATAAAGATGTAATCAAGGCTGCTGACGAGCACGGGATGACCATGATCTTCACCGGGAAGAGGCATTTTAAACACTGAGGGGAGATAAAAATATGGAAGAAAAAGCACCGGTTTCAGTCAGTGTCGTTGTAGGGAGTGATTCTGATCTTCCTGTCATGCGTGAGACCACGCGGATACTTGACCTCTTTAATATTCCCTACGAGGTCTTTCTGACCTCGGCCCACCGTTCACCGGACAGGACTTCCTCTTTTGCCGGGGGAGCGGCGCAAAAAGGTATCAAGGTCATTATAGTCGGGGCCGGAGCGGCAGCCCATCTCGCCGGGGTAATCGCCTCCCGGACCATTCTTCCGGTTATCGGTGTCCCTCTTGATGCCACATCACTTCTGGGACTGGACGCCCTTCTCTCCACAGTGCAGATGCCCGGTGGGGTGCCTGTTGCTACGATGGCCATCGGGGGGGCAGGGGCTAAAAATGCGGCTCTGCTGGCCATTAGAATTCTTGCTCTAACTGATCAAGACTTGCGCGAAAAATTGCAGGGCTGCATAGAGGACATGGCGCGGGAAGTCGAAAAAAAACAAGAAAATATTTCATGCCGGAAATCTTGAAAATTGATCCGTCCAATCCCGATATGGCTTTGATCTCTGAAGCTGTCCGGATTATGAGAAAGGGGGGGGTTATTGCCTATCCCACTGAGACCTTTTATGGATTGGGTGCTGACGGGAAAAACGTACAAGCTGTGGAAAAGGTCTTTCTGATCAAGGGAAGAAATTTTAAAAAACCAATTTCTTTGATCATAGGGGTTCACAGCGATTTAACCGGTCTGGTTGAGGAAATGAGCGATACTGCCCGCCTGCTTATGGAAAGATTCTGGCCGGGGGCACTTACCCTCGTATTCAGAGCTTCTTCGAACATACCCTCCCGGCTGACGGGAGGTACAGGTAAGATTGGCATCCGTATTTCCAGTCATACAATAGCAACAGTTCTGACACAGACTCTCTTTTCTCCCATTACGGCTACCAGTGCCAATCTTTCCGGGGAAGGGGAATGCTCATCAGCCGCTGAAGTCATCCAGTGTATCGGGAATAGAATCGATGCTGTCATTGATGGGGGGCCGACACCAGGGGGAATCGGAACGACCATCCTGGATGTAACCGTCCATCCTCCAGTGGTTCTTCGTGAGGGAGTCATCCCCATTTCCTTGATAAAGGATACTGTAAGAACCGAAATTCAGTAAAGAGTCAGGTACATATGAAACAGATCAACCTCATGATATTTGATTTTGACGGGACGCTTGTAAATTCAGGGGGAGACATTGCTGCTTCAGTCAACTACACCCTTGAAAATCTTGGTATTCCAGCGATGGAACCGGAGGTGATTATTGATTTTGTGGGAGATGGTGTTAAAAAGTTGATCGAGAGATCTCTCGGCCATGATTGTCAGGATCAATTCGATGAGGCGATGAAAATATTTACGGCCTATTACAGCGAACATATATTGGATACGACAACTTTTTACCCCGGAGTCACTGACATCCTTCAACATTTCCAAGATAAAAAGAAAGTGATTATCACAAACAAAAGGTACAGCTTTACGAAAACAATTGCTGAAGCCCTTGACATGGAAAAATATTTTGACGATATTATCGGGGAAGACAGTACACCTTATAAGAAACCTGATTTACGTTTATTGTCTCCTCTTATGGAGCGGTTTGGTGCAGGGTGCGATCAAACGGTTGTCATCGGTGACGGGATTAATGACATTCTCCTTGCCAAAAATACAGGAGTATTAAGTTGTGCCTTTTTAAACGGATTGGGGCACAGAGATATTCTTCTCGCCCAGAGGCCGGATTTTATCTATGAAAGTCTTTTAGAATTAAGGTCCCTTTTTTGCTGATGAGGTTGCTGAAATAGTTAAAGCTATTATTTAAGTTATAATGATAAGAAAAGTAAGAGAGACCATAAAAAAATATCATTTGCTCGAAAAGGGAGACGTGGTAATTGTAGCGGTCTCCGGTGGGCCGGACTCTGTAGCGCTTTTGAAAGCTCTGGGTATTTTTTCTCACGAATATATCCTTACATTAATTGCCGCGCACCTCAACCATGGGTTAAGGGATGAGGAGTCCGACAGGGACGAGGAGTTTGTGCGTGAGTTCAGCGGAGCCATGGATATTAAATTTGAATGCAAATATGCGGATATTTACTCTCTCCGGCAGGAGCAGGGACTATCCATGGAAGAGATTGCGAGAGAAGAAAGATATAAATTTCTTACTGATGTAGCCCGAAAATACAACGCACAAAAAATTGCCCTGGGACATCACCTCAATGATCAGGCTGAGACAGTATTGATGAATTTTATCCGCGGCAGCGGTATGGAAGGCTTGAAGGGGATTCTTCCCATGCGGGAGGGTATGTATATAAGGCCCCTTATTGCCGCTACCAGAGGAGATATACTGGACTTTCTCGAAAAGAAAAGTCTCCGATTTATGACGGACAGTTCCAATGTCCATGACATCTATTTCAGGAACAGGATCCGGCATCATTTGATACCGGAATTGAAAAAGCATTACAATCCCAAGATAGAGGAAAACCTTGCCCATATGGCAGAGATTATACGTCTGGAGGATGACTACATAAAAACAGTTCTCAAGAGTGTCCTTTCAGAATGCGTGTTTGACGAGGGCAAGGAGGGAATCAGGATTAATATTCCTGAATTTTTCACGCTCCACGAGGCGATACAAAACCGGGCAATAAAAACTCTTCTCCAGCGATTTTCCCTTCTAAAGGGCGGCATCGGTTATCTTCATGTCAAGTCGGTGATAGACCTTATCCGTGGTGTTCGCTCTTGCGGTCGTTTGCATCTTCCCTTCAACGTTGAGGTAAGGCGTGAGTATAATTTACTTATCATTTCCAGGCGGAATAGACCGGAGGGCAGGGCAGGGGAGGGAGACATAAGCCAATTTTCTTATGATGTTACGATACCGGGCAAGGTTAAAATTCTTGAATTAGATATGACGATGGTCTTTGATATTATGGATAAACCTTCACACAATATCGTTTTTAACGGTGAAAATATTGCCTATATGGATTTTGAAGCGATAAAATTTCCGCTGGTCGTAAGAAATTTAAGGCCGGCAGATAATATACAGCCTCTCGGTATGAAGGGAACAAAAAAGTTAAAGGATTACTTTATTGATAATAAGGTTTTGCCGCGCATGAGAAAGAAAATACCCCTTTTGGTAAATGGACAATCTGTCCTCTGGATTGGGGGAATGAGATTAAGTGAGCGGGTAAAAATTACCGATAAGACGAGAAGGGTGGTAAAGGTAGAAATTATTTGAAATAATGGAATGGATATTATAAGAGTACCAAAAAAGTCTGAATAGAAATTAGAGGAGAACAATATTGCAAAAGAATATCGCGTTATGGCTTGTCATCAGCCTTGTGTTTATCTTCCTGGTTAATATTTTTAACCGGCCGGAGATTCCACAGAGAGATCTTGTTTTCAGTGATTTTATAAACGAGGTGGAGAAGGGGCGGATCCCCGAGGTTATAATACAGGGAGAGAGTATTAGCGGCAGGTTGGAAAGTGGGGAAAAGTTTAAGACTTATATCCCAAAAGATGCGGGGATAATTCCCCTTTTGAAGGAAAAGAAGGTCCAGATTACAGCCAAGCCCGTAGATGATTCTCCCTGGTACATGACTATCCTGATATCCTGGTTTCCCATGCTCCTGCTGGTTGGTGTATGGATATTCTTTATGCGACAGATGCAGTCGGGTGGGGGCAAGGCTATGGCCTTTGGAAAAAGCAAGGCAAGGCTTGTAACGGATAAATCCAACAAGGTAACTTTTGCGGATGTTGCCGGTATTGACGAGGCGAAGGCAGAGCTGGAGGAAATAATTAACTTTTTGAGGGATCCCAAAAAATTTACGAGGCTGGGAGGGAGATTACCCAAGGGAGTGCTTCTCGTAGGAGCACCCGGCACAGGGAAAACCCTGCTGGCCAGGGCAATTGCCGGTGAGGCAGACGTTCCTTTCCTCAGTATCAGCGGCTCTGATTTTGTTGAGATGTTCGTAGGGGTGGGGGCATCCAGGGTAAGAGACCTTTTCGTCCAAGGGAAGAAAAATGCCCCCTGCATAATATTTATTGATGAGATAGATGCAGTAGGAAGGCACAGGGGGGCCGGACTGGGTGGTGGACATGACGAGAGGGAACAGACTCTAAATCAACTACTTGTTGAAATGGATGGGTTTGAATCAACTGAGGGAGTAATTCTCGTGTCGGCAACTAACAGGCCGGATGTCCTTGACCCCGCTCTGTTGAGACCGGGACGGTTTGACAGGCAAGTATATGTTCCACTTCCCGATATCAGGGGTAGAAAAAAGATTTTAGAAGTACACGCGAGAACGAAACCTCTTGACGAAGATGTTGATTTTGCCATCATTAGCAGGGGAACACCCGGATTTTCGGGGGCCGATATAGAAAATCTGGTCAATGAGGCGGCCCTGAATGCGGCAAGGCTTGATAAAGATAAAGTTAATATGAGTGACTTCGAGCATGCCAAGGATAAGGTCCTCATGGGTATAGAGAGAAAAAGCATGGTCATCAGTGATGAGGAAAAAAGAAACACAGCCTACCATGAATCGGGTCATGCCCTTGTGGCAAAGTTATTGCCTGGGACTGACCCGATCCACAAGGTGACGATCATTCCCCGGGGGAGGGCATTAGGTCTGACCCAGCAATTACCGATAGATGAAAAACATACCTACCCTAAGAAATATCTTCTGAGCAGTATTACAATCCTCTTAGGAGGCAGGGCAGCAGAAGAAATAGTTTTAAAGGATTTCACTACCGGTGCGGGAAACGATATTGAACGGGCAACAAACCTAGCGAGAAAAATGGTCTGTGAGTGGGGGATGAGTGATGAAATGGGTCCCTTGAGTTACGGGAAAAAGGACGAGCAGATCTTTTTAGGACGTGAATTTGCGACACATAAAGATTATAGCGAAGGAACGGCGGAAAAAATAGACAACGAAATAACCAAGATTGTTTCAGGTGGTTATGAAGAAGCGAAGAAGCTTCTTTTGGATAATCTAAATATTTTAAATAAGCTGGCTTCTGCGTTGCTGGAAAAAGAAGTTCTGAATGCCCAGGAAATCGATGTGATAATGGGAAACAAAACATCCGATGATTCGGAAGCGGACGGCAAGCAAACAGCGGCTGAACAAACTGTTTAAGACTTAGAAATTTGAGAAGAAATATGAAGAACGTTGAAAATTCCTTTATTCTCAGGACATGTAAAAGAGAGCTGATTTTGGGGAACCGCACACAGATCATGGGGATTCTGAACGTAACTCCCGATTCCTTTTCTGATGATGGATGTTTCAAATCGCCGGATGAGGCTATTGAATCTGCTGTCCGGATGGTCAGTGAAGGTGCGGATATCATTGATGTGGGAGGAGAATCTTCAAGGCCGGGAGCAGAAGCAGTATCCATTGAAGAAGAATTGGAAAGAGTGATCCCGGTAATAAAGGGTATCGTGAGAAGAGTCGACGTGCCCGTTTCTGTTGATACCACCAAAGCAAAAGTAGCCAGAGAGGCTGTTAAATCCGGGGCAGAGATAATCAATGATATCAGCGCGATGAGATTTGACGATCAAATGCCTGCGGTTGTGGCGGATACCGGAGCGGCTGTTGTTCTTATGCATATGAGAGGGACACCGGATAATATGCAGGAAGGAGACTTGACTTACCGGTTTCTTCTGGCTGACATAATTAGTTTTCTGGTAGATAGAATGGAGGCGGCACAGTCCGCCGGCATAGAGTTTGAGCGCATCATGATTGATCCCGGCATCGGTTTTGGAAAGAGTGCGGAGGATAACCTGAAACTGCTGAAGCATCTTTCCGCCTTCAGTACTCTGGGAAGGCCTATCATAACAGGAGCATCACGAAAATCATTTATCGGCAAAGTAACAGGCGGTGATCCCCGGGATCGTATTGAAGGAACTGCCGTGGCAGTAACCGCTGCTATTATGAACGGGGGTCATGTAGTAAGGGTACATGATGTCGGGAGCATGAAAAAGGTTGTAGCAATGGCCGATGCAATAGTCAGGGCAGGCAACGGAATTTAGAAGGGCAGGGAACACGGCTACATCCCCTTATATGGTGCAAGTAATGTCAGGACGCCGAGAA
>JBAZOY010000022.1:0-34824 GCA_041648505.1 Syntrophales bacterium
TGGCTATTACTCTTCTTCTCGACATGATAACATCCCTGTTTAGCTTGGTCTCTTAGCACCATATTTTGATCTACCCTGTTTCCTGTCTTGAACACCTAAGGTATCTAGCGTACCCCTGATTATGTGATACCTAACACCAGGTAGATCCTTTACCCTTCCCCCTCTGACAAGTACAACAGAATGCTCCTGAAGATTGTGGCCTACACCAGGTATGTACGAAGTCACTTCGTAACCGCTGGTGACACGAACTCTGGCCACCTTTCGCAGGGCAGAATTTGGTTTTTTGGGTGTTGAGGTATATACCCTGACACATACTCCCCTTCGCTGTGGAGAGCCGGCAAGTGCCGGTGTGGCAGCTTTTTTCCGAATCTTAGTTCTTCCTTTACGTACCAACTGATTTATCGTAGACATTCTTCCTCCTGAAAGAGGTACTAACTATTGTACATGGAAACCTATACTAGTTATCAATTAACAGCTTGTCTGTCAAGCTTTTTTTCTGCTATTTCCTGATTTTCATGCTCGGAGGAGTGGGTCTGTTCATCTTCAGTCTTTATCCCAAGTTTTCTATACATAACCAGACCTGTTCCTGCAGGAATCAACCTTCCCATGATGACGTTTTCCTTAAGCCCTCTAAGATAGTCAACTTTTCCACCAAGGCTTGCTTCGGCAAGAACACGGGTAGTTTCCTGAAAAGATGCAGCAGAAATAAAACTCTGCGTAGATAGAGATGCCTTGGTAATACCTAAGAGTATTGGTTCTCCTGTGGCTGGTTCTCCACCCTTCGCAATCACCCTTTCATTTTCTTCCTGAAACCTGTGCTTTTCCACCTGCTCATCGGCTATAAAAGATGTATCACCCGAGTTTACCACTTTTACTCTCCGCAACATCTGGCGAACGATCACCTCTATATGCTTGTCATTGATCTTGACTCCCTGTAACCTGTATACTTCTTGAACCTCATCAACTAAATACCGGGCCAACTCTTTCTCCCCTTTTATCATCAGAAGATCATGGGGATTGTGAGCTCCATCCATCAGGGCTTCACCTGCCAAGACCCTGTCTCCTTCCTGGACAGAAACATGCTTCCCTTTGGGAATCAGGTATTCCTTTTCATCTCCTACCTCGGGGGTAATGACCACTGTTCTCTTTCCTTTAGATTCCTTACCAAAAGAAACAATACCATCAATCTCACTAATGACGGCAAATTCTTTTGGTTTTCGAGCTTCAAAGAGTTCCGCTACCCTCGGAAGACCTCCGGTAATATCCTTTGTTTTAGTTGTTTCCCTTGGAATTTTAGCTATAATGTCGCCCGCACTGACCGTACCACCTTCTGTAACAACAATATTGGCTCCTACCGACAGGAAATGCCTTGCCACAGCATTTGTTCCAGGTATCTTTGCCGTTTTTCCCTTTTCATCTTTTATAGAAACCCGTGGACGAAGATCCTCTCCCTTGAATTCAATAATCACCTTTCGGGAAAGACCGGTCACCTCATCGACCTGTTCCTGCATAGTTTTCCCCTCAATAATGTCTCCATATTTTGTAATACCACCAAACTCGGCAAGAATTGGTATGGAGAATGGATCCCATTCCGCAACCAGGGCGCCCTTATTGACAACACTGCCATCACCGACTTTCAAGTGCGCTCCATAAGGAACTGGGTATTTACCACGGTTTCTCTGTTGTTCATCCAAGACGTGTATCTCCCCGTTTCGATTCATGACCACGAGTTCTCCCCCTTTAGTTTTAACAGTATTTAGATTAACAAACCTTATCGTGCCATCATGTCGCGCTTCAAGGGTGGAGTGTTCTTCAAATTTTGCTGTACCTCCTATGTGAAATGTTCTCATAGTAAGCTGGGTCCCCGGTTCACCAATGGATTGGGCGGCAATAATACCTACAGCTTCACCAATATTCACCAGATGTCCATGAGCCAGGTCTCTACCGTAGCACATAGCACAAACACCATGCTTTGATTTACAGGAGAGAACAGATCTGATATTGACCTTTTCTATCCCTGCATGATCAATCTTATCTGCAAGAGATTCATCAATTTCCTGATTCGTTCTTACCAGGACCTCGCCTGTAAAAGGATCTTTGATTTCTTCCAGAACAACCCTTCCGAGGATACGCTCACCAGCCGTTTCGATGATCTCTCCCCCTTCCATAAGGGCAGATACGTAAATACCACCAATGGTACCACAATCCACCTCCGAAATGATACAATCCTGGGCTACATCAATAAGTCTCCGTGTCAGATATCCTGAATTGGCTGTCTTCAATGCTGTGTCGGCAAGACCCTTTCTGGCACCATGGGTGGATATAAAATACTGGAGGACCGTCAGTCCCTCTCTAAAATTTGCTGTAATTGGAGTTTCTATAATTTCCCCTGATGGTTTGGCCATCAATCCTCTCATCCCAGCAAGCTGTCTGATCTGAACGGCACTTCCCCTCGCACCGGAATCGGCCATCATATAAATGGGGTTGAAACTCTCTATTTTTTTCCTTCCCCCATCAGGTAATTCTACCTCTTCCGTTCCGATACCGCTGAGCATCTCAGAGGCAATTTTCTCTGTTGCCTGGGCCCAGATATCGATAACCTTGTTATACCTTTCCCCGTCAGTGATAAGACCTTCCATATACTGTTTTTGTATTTTCAGCACATCTTTGTTGGCCCTACCCACAATTTCCTTTTTGTTGCCGGGAACAACCATATTATGAATGGCAATTGACATACCACTGCTTGTAGCATATTTAAATCCGATGTCTTTTAATTTATCTGCCAGTAAAACCGTTGTCTTATCGCCACACAGCCTGTAACAATAATCAATAAGATTGGCCAGTTCTTTTTTATTCATTACCTTGTTAACCGCATCAAAGGAAATCTCTTTGGGAATAATCTCATAAAGGATGACCCTTCCCACGGTAGTATCTTTTAATCCCCCTCCTATGCGAACTTTTATCTTTGCATGAAGATCTACTACCTCTGCATCAAGAGCACAGCGAACCTCTTCCGGAGATGAAAAGATCATGCCTTCCCCTTTGTCAGAGGAACCCATTCTGGTCATATAGTAAATACCCAGAACAATATCTTGAGACGGGTTAATAATTGGCTTGCCGTTTGCCGGAGACAGTATGTTATTTGTTGACATCATCAGAATTCTAGCCTCTGCCTGTGCCTCAATGGATAAAGGCACATGCACGGCCATTTGGTCACCATCAAAATCAGCATTGAATGCCGTACAAACCAACGGATGAAGCTGTATGGCTTTTCCTTCGATCAGGACAGGCTCAAAAGCCTGAAAACCAAGCCTGTGCAAAGTTGGCGCCCTGTTGAGCAGAACGGGATACTCACGAACAACCTCATCTAAGGCATCCCACACTTCAGATGTTTCCCCTTCAACCATTTTCTTGGCAGACTTCACGGTAGTGACATAACCTTTTTCCTGAAGCAGATTGTAGACGAAGGGTTTAAGAAGTTCCAGTGCCATCTTTTTGGGGAGGCCACACTGATGCAGTCTCAAATCGGGACCCACGGTGATTACTGATCGCCCGGAGTAATCCACCCTCTTACCTAAAAGATTCTGTCTGAATCTACCCTGCTTCCCCTTCAACATGTCAGACAGAGACCGCAGGGGCCTCTTGTTGGATCCGGTAATTGCCCGACCTCGCCTGCCATTATCAAAGAGGACATCCACCGCTTCCTGAAGCATCCGCTTCTCATTTCTCAATATTATTTCCGGCGCGTTCAATTCCTGCAAGCGCTTTAGACGGTTATTCCTGTTTATGACGCGCCTGTAAAGGTCGTTGAGATCTGACGTGGCAAAGCGTCCACCATCGAGTGGCACGAGAGGTCGCAAATCGGGTGGAATAACCGGCAGGACGGTAAGAATCATCCATTCAGGTTTGTTCCCCGATTTTTTCAGTGCTTCGACTACCTTTAACCTTTTGATAAGCTTTTTCTTTTTAGTATCGGAACTTGCTGTTTTTATCTCTGTTCGCAGTTCCTCATCCAGTTGTTCTAAGTTAACTTCCGCAAGCAGTTTTCTAATAGCCTCAGCCCCAATTCCAGCCTCAAATGTATTATCACCGTATTTTTCTTTACACTCGTTACACTCGTCCTCAGATAGAATATCTTTTATCTTTAGAGGTGTATTTTTCGGATCAAGCACAATCCACGACTCAAAATAAAGTACCTTTTCCAGTTCTTTTAGAGTTAGATCCAATATATTACCAATACGACTGGGAAGGCTTTTTATAAACCAGATATGAGCCACGGGAGAAGCCAGGGTAATATGACCTAGCCTTTCTCTGCGGACCTTTGATGGTATAACCGCAACCCCACATTTCTCACAGGTTATACCTCTGTGTTTCGTCCTTTTATAGCGACCGCAGAGGCACTCGTAGTCCTTCACAGGACCGAATATTTTTGCGCAGAAGAGACCGTCCCTTTCCGGCTTAAAGGTCCGGTAATTAATTGACTCAGGCTTTTTGACCTCACCATTGGACCACGAAAGAATTTTCTCTGGTGAGGCAATGGATATCTTAATGGCGTTAAATCTGAGGGGATCTTTTGGCTTTTCAAAATAACTATAAACATCTTCCACGAGCTTCATCCTCCTCTCACCAATTTATTCTTTCTATCTATCGACATTTATTATGACTTAAGACTGACGACAATTCTATTCTTCCTCAATCAACTCTACATCAAGACAGAGGCTCTGTAATTCCTTAACCAGTACATTAAAAGATTCCGGTACACCCGGCTCCAAAGTATGTTCACCTTTTACAATGGCTTCATAGACTCTTGTCCTGCCAGCCACATCATCAGATTTAACAGTAAGGAATTCCTGCAATGAATAAGCAGCCCCATATGCTTCCATTGCCCAGACTTCCATTTCACCAAGTCTCTGACCACCAAACTGTGCCTTTCCACCAAGAGGTTGTTGTGTCACCAGAGAGTAGGGGCCTATGGATCTGGCATGAATCTTATTGTCCACAAGATGGTGAAGCTTTAACATATAAATCATGCCCACCGTGATCTCTTGATCAAACGGCTCACCGGTCCTTCCATCAAACAGCACGGTCTGTCCTGTCTCGGGAAGATCAGCAATCTTGAACATCGCACGTATTTGACTTTCATCGGCACCATCGAAAACAGGTACTGCTACTGGAATCCCCCGTTTTAGTCTGCCAACGAATCGCTTAATTTCCTCTTCGGTGGCCCCATCAACAAATCTACTAAGTTCAGGGGAAGAATAAGCTTCTTTTATTTCCTTCTTCAAATGGTCGATACTGCGATGCTTTTCCAGTAAATTATTGATCTTTTCTCCCAGCCTTTTTGCCGCCCATCCGAGATGCGTTTCCAGAATCTGCCCTACATTCATACGTGATGGAACACCCAGGGGGTTTAATATAATATCCACTGGTGTACCATCTTCAAAATAAGGCATATCTTCCTCGGGGAGTATTCTGGATAACACCCCCTTGTTGCCGTGACGGCCGGCCATCTTATCACCTACGGAAAGCTTCCGCTTAATAGCAATGTAAATCTTGACCAGTTTGATCACCCCTGGTGGAAGTTCATCACCGGCTTTTAGTTTCTCTATTTTCCCTTCAGAAAAAGCTTTGACATACTCTATCTTGCGTTTAAGATTTTCAAATAGGACGGCTATCTTTTGTTCTGGATTTCCTTCATTTTCCAGTAATATATCTTCCCATAGACTAAAGGGTATTTTTATCAGAAGTTCTTCGGTAATAGTTTCTTCTTTTTTCAAGACTATCTTTTTCTTTTGGGGGTCAACCAGCTTTGAAGCAGATATCTTACCGATCAGCAGGGCGGATATTTTATTTCTTACATTTTCAGAGATAATTCTTATTTCATCATCTCTATTTTTAAGAATCTGTGAGATCGCTTCATCTTCAACAGCCTGCAACCTCTCATCTCTTTCCGTTCCCTTCCTTGTGAAAACCTTAGCATCTATTACTGTGCCCTCTACGCCGGGAGGAACCCGGAGAGAGGTATCACGAACATCGCTCGCCTTTTCACCAAAGATGGCTCGAAGAAGTTTTTCTTCCGGTGATAACTGGGTCTCACCCTTGGGAGTAATCTTTCCCACCAAGATATCTCCAGGTTTTACCCAAACACCCATCCTGACTATTCCTTCTTCATCAAGATTTTTTAAGACTTCCTCTCCTACGTTGGGAATATCCCGCGTGATCTCCTCTTTGCTGAGTTTTGTGTCCCGGGCCGTGACCTCGAATTCCTCAATATGAATGGATGTATAAATGTCATCCTTTATAATCCTTTCACTGACCAGTATAGAATCCTCGTAATTGTATCCCCCCCATGACATAAAGGCAACCATCACATTTCTTCCCAGGGCCAGTTCTCCCATGTCTGTAGCAGGTCCATCGGCAATGATGTCGCTCTTATTGACCCGCCCACCAACATTCACGATCGGCTTCTGATTGAAACAGGTATCCTGATTTGAACGCTGATACTTGGATAGATGATAGATATCAATACCTGTGTCTAACTCATCGCTTTCGGTGCCGTCACAACTTATCACGATTTTTGCCGCATCAACACTAACTACTGCGCCGGACCGCTTTGCCAAAACAACAGCTCCCGAATCCTTTGCCACGACGGATTCCATACCTGTACCCACAAGGGGAGCATCAGGCTTAATAAGAGGAACTGCCTGTCTCTGCATGTTGGAACCCATAAGAGCACGGTTTGCATCGTCATGCTCCAGGAAGGGAATTAAGGCCGCCGCAACACTGACCAGCTGACCAGGAGACACATCCATCATATTTATGTCTTCGGGTACCACAGAAAGGAAGTCATCTCCTTTCCGTGCTGAAATGAGATCTCCCACAAACCGTCCAGTTGCATCCAGTGGACTATCCGCTGGAGCAATAATCAGGTTTTCCTCTTCCATAGCGGTAAGATAGCGAATATCATCAAGTACTGTTCCTTTCTCCACAACTCTGTAAGGAGTTTCTATAAAACCGAATTCATTAACCCTGGCATACGTTGAAAGAGAAACAATCAGGCCAATATTGGGACCTTCCGGTGTTTCTACCGGACAGATACGACCGTAGTGAGTAGGATGAACGTCTCGTACTTCAAATCCTGCCCTCTCACGGGTGAGACCGCCGGGACCAAGCGCTGACAGTCTCCTTTTATGAGTAATTTCAGAAAGCGGATTTGTCTGATCCATAAACTGTGAAAGTTGGCTACTTCCAAAAAACTCATTTACCACTGCAGAAACCGGTTTGGCATTGATGAGATCATGGGGCATCATAGTTTCAATGTCCTGAAGAGTCATCTTCTCCTTAATAGCCCGCTCCATTCTCACTAAGCCTATCCTATACTGGTTTTCTGCAAGTTCTCCCATAGATCTGACCCGTCTGTTACCCAAGTGGTCAATATCGTCTATAGTGCAATCACCAGCTCCATTTTTGAGATCGATCAGATACTTGACCGCCGCCATGATGTCCTCGTTTCGTAAAACCGTCATATCTGTAGGTACATCAAGGCAAAGTTTGTAATTTATTTTCGCTCTTCCTACATCAGAGAGATCATAAGTCTCGTTTGCAAAAAACAGGCTGTGGAAGAAATTTTGAGCCGTTTCCAAGGTAGGAGGATTGCTCGGTCGAAGCCTTCTATAAATCTCTATAATTGCATCGTCCGCGGTTTCAATCCTCTCGGCAAGGAGGGTATCTCTGATAGAGGCATTACTTCTGTCCTCATCAAGATGAATAAAGCGAATTTCATGGACACCTTTCCCGCGGATAAGTTCCAAACCTTCCGGTTTCAACTCGTCATTACACCTCAAGAGTATCTCACCGGTTCCTGGATCCATGAGATCAGAAGAAACAATTTTCCCTACTATATCTAAATCATCGACCGGTATCCGGGTAATATTCAGGTCCGCCATCTTTCTCATGGTTTTTGTGGTGATCTTTCTGCCCTTCTTGACAATTAGTTCACCAGTCTCCGTAGCAGTTAGGTCGGCCGGTGCCTTTTCGCCTATCAGAAAATCATCAACCGCCATATAGAAATGGCCGTCTTCCAGAAATACCTTTTCAATATTATAAAAATAATTCAGCAAGGATTCTGTTGAATTCCCCAGCGCCTTCAACAGTATTGTGACCGGCATTTTTCTTCGTCTGTCTATCCTCACATAAAGGAGATCCTTGGAATCAAATTCAAGATCAAGCCAGGAACCTCTGATCGGGATAACCCTGGCCGAATAGAGGAGTTTTCCGCTGGCGAGTGTTTTTCCCTTATCATGATCGAAGAAGATACCAGGAGATCTGTGAAGCTGGCTGACTATGACACGTTCCGTACCGTTTATAATAAACGAACCATTGTCCGTCATCAAAGGGATCTCACCAAAATACATCTCCTGTTCTTTAATGTCCCGGACCGACTTATGATCCGACACTCGATCAGTATCAAATACAATAAGCCGTGCCACAATTTTAATGGGAGCAGCATAGGTAGTCCCCTTTTGGATACATTCTTTCAGATCATATCGGGCATTTCCAATCTTGTAACTGACAAATTCAAGGGAACATTTTCCACTGAAATCAGAAATAGGAAAGACACTTTTAAAGGCACCCTGAAGACCAAAGTTACCTCTCTTACCCGGGTCCACATTTTCCTGAAGAAATTTCTGGTATGATTTAATCTGGATATCGATAAGATTGGGAATATCCACGGTCTTTTTAATACGACCAAAATTTTTTCTAAACCTGTCCATGTGATCCCTTCCGTGGTGAATAATCATTGCTGATCAGTATTTACCGTCCGCTACTTAATTTCCACGGTGCCGCCTACCTCTTCTATCTTCTTCTTAATATCAGATGCCTCGTCTTTTGAAATACCCTCATTGATGGGCTTTGGCACACCATCAACCAGGTCCTTGGCTTCTTTGAGTCCTAAACCTGTTATCGCTCTGACGACCTTGATTACCTGAATCTTCTGATCGCCAAACCCCGTCAGGATAGCGTCAAATTCTGTTTTCTCTTCCTCTTTCGCTGCCTGATCGGGTCCTGCAGCAACCGCTGACACAGCTACCGGTGCAGCTGCAGACACACCAAATTTTTCTTCCAACTCTTTGACCAGCTCTGAAAGTTCAAGAACCGTCATCCCCTCAATAAATTTTACTACATTTTCTTTTGTGATCTCCATTGCCATTTCTCTCATCCTTTTCTTAAGGTTTTAGTTTCCTATTGTTTTTTTGCCCGACAAGCGTCGAGAACACAAACCAAACTTCTCGGAACACCACTTAGGACGCTAACCAGTGCCCTCTGAACCCCCACCAGGACAGACAAGAGTCTTCCCAGGAGAACCTCCCGCCCCGGTAATTCGGCCAGTATAATGATTTGTTCTTTACTTAAAAGTTTCCCCTCCAATATCCCTGCCTTAATTTCAAGTTCAGCATTTTTTTTGGCAAAGTCCACTAACACCTTGGTCGGCTCAACAACATCGTCGTAACTTAAGGCAATGGTTAAGGGTGTTTTGAAATATTCTTCCAACTTATGAAAATCTGTATCAACTGAGGCGATTCTCAGAAGTGTATTTTTAACCACTCGAAACTCGGTTTTATTTTTGCGCAGGGCATTTCTTAAGGTAGTCATTTTCTCAACATTCAGACCCATGTAACTTGCCAGAATCGCCAACTTAACATCTTTAATCTTTTCGTGAAGCTCTCCAACAATTTGCTCCTTGGTATTTCGATCCACCCTATTCGCCCCCCTTTTTTAACATTCAGCATTTACAACTTAACGATTTAAGACTTAGCATCCAAAGGATCAACCTTAATACCATGCCCCATGGTGGTGGAAATGGACATGCCCTTAAGATAGGTGCCTTTACTTGATGACGGTTTTAATTTAATAATCGCTTCCACAAGAGCAATGAGATTCTCCCTTAACTTCTCCGCTCCAAAAGAAACCTTCCCCACAGGGCAGTGGACAATCCCCGCTTTTTCCACTCGGAACTCGATTTTACCGGCCTTGAGTTCCTTAACGGCTTTTCCTACCTCGAAAGTAACCGTACCGACTTTGGGATTCGGCATCAAACCCCTGGGCCCCAAAATCTTGCCCAGCTTTCCCACGGTACCCATCATATCCGGGGTAGCAATCGTTCTATCAAATTCAAGCCACCCACCTTTAATCTTTTCAATAAAGTCGTCAGAACCAACCATATCGGCTCCTGCCTCAATAGCCTCTTTTTCCTTATCGCCCTTAGCAAAAACAAGTACTCTGACTGATTTTCCCAAGCCATGAGGTAAAACCACACTACCCCTGACCATCTGGTCGGCATGCCGGGGGTTCACACCCAGCCGGATCGCCGTTTCGACAGTCTCATCGAATTTTGCCCTTGCCGTACTAACGGCTAGTTCCATCGCTTCCTTTAACGAATACCTTTTCGCTGGTTCAATCTCTTCCCTTGTTTTCAAAAAAGCCTTGCCTCTATGCATGATAAGACCTCAAGATAATATTATCTTTCTACTTCAATACCCATGGATCTTGCAGTTCCCTCCACGATTTTTACAGCAGCCTCTATATCAAGAGCATTCAAATCGTTGTATTTCAACTCCGCGATCTCCTTGACCTGTTTCTCTGTTACCGTCCCTACCTTTTCTTTCTTGGGATCACCAGAACCTTTAGCAATTTTGGCGGCCTGCTTGAGGAGCACCGAAGCCGGCGGCGTTTTGGTAACAAAGGTAAATGATCGGTCAGCATACACAGTTATAATGACGGGGATAACTGTTCCCTCCTGCTTCTGTGTCATGGCATTGTATGCCTTACAAAACTCCATAATATTAACCCCATGTTGACCAAGAGCCGGTCCTATAGGTGGTGACGGTGTTGCTTTACCTGCGGTGATCTGAAGTTTTATGCTCGCAATAACCTTCTTTGCCATGATGATCTCCTTCTCTGATCAAACATCTGAATCGTAGTGCTTGAATCAACTCTGAACAACCTGGATAAAATCTAACTCTACCGGTGTTGGTCTACCAAAAATACTAACAATAACTCTTAACTTCCCTTTTTCAGCCTTAACCTCATCGATAACCCCATCAAAGTTTATAAAGGGGCCATCTATTATCCTGATGTGGTCACCAACTTCAAACTTAAATTTAGGTTTGGGTTTCAGGGTACCTTCCTCGATCCTTGTTTTCAGTAACTCTACATCTTTGTCAGGTGTTGGAGAAGGCTTGTCCTTACTCCCTATAAAACCGGTTACTTTGGGCGTATTTTTAACAATATGCCAGGTATTGTCATTAAGTTCCATCCTGACAAGGATATAACCGGGGAAAAACTTTCGCTTAGATGTCTTCTTCTCGCCGGCTACCAGCTCTACGACATCTTCCTCCGGTATCAGAATGTCCGAAAAGAACTCCTGCATACCCGCTGTTTCTATCCTTTCCTGCAATGAAAGCTTAACTCTATTTTCAAAACCGGAATATGTATGTATAACATACCACTTGAAAGCCATTTATTTAACCTAGGAACAGTTTTATTATTTTAGTCAAAGCGAAATCAACAATACCTAAAAATGCAGAAACGATAATCACAACAACGATTACTACTGAAGTGGATATAAGGCTCTGCTTTGGAGTCGGCCATGACACCTTTTTCAGTTCAATCTTTGCATCCTTTAAGAATTCTTTTATCTTCTCTACTATTAATCTTGCCTTATCCATCGAAACACCCAATATCAGTCGAGTAAAGATAAACAGCGGGCCAGGGAGGACTCGAACCCCCAACATCCGGATTTGGAGTCCGGCGCTCTAGCCATTAGAGCTACTGGCCCTTTTCCTCGCAATAATTTAAGCGTTCTCAAAGCAGATACTTGCCGTGGAACTATTTCGTTTCCCTGTGAACTTTGTGAGACCGACAAAATCTGCAATACTTTTTCAATTCAAACCGGTTCTGCATGGTCCGCTTGTTTTTTGTTGTTGTATAGTTCCTCTGTTTACATTCCGTACAGGCCAATATTATAATATTTCTCATGATTCCCCAACTTTTACCAAGCTGAAGCCCACGACCAGGGTTGAACTGGTGACCTCATCCTTACCAAGGATGTGCTCTACCGACTGAGCTACGTGGGCAGATTTAAAATTATCTAAATTTTATACTGCCTCAGTAAGTAACCTATTGGAGCGGGAAACGGGATTCGAACCCGCGACCCTCAGCTTGGAAGGCTGATGCTCTAGCCACTGAGCTACTCCCGCTCAAGCAAATAACAGGCGTACAACAAATCTTTAATGATGGAGGGGGGAGGACTTGAACCTCCGAAGGCTGCGCCGGCAGATTTACAGTCTGCTCCCTTTGACCACTCGGGAACCCCTCCCCTATTTCGAAACAGCCAACCAGAGCTGGCGATGGGAGTCGAACCCGCAACCTGCTGATTACAAATCAGCTGCTCTACCGTTGAGCTACGCCAGCTATTTTCCAAATAGCAATTTTACACATTTCAGAAATGTGAATTTTTCATTTTACTTTCTCTGAAAGATTTGTCAAGCAAATTTATCAGATCCTCAGGCCTAAAAAATCAAAACAGAGAAACTCTGTTTGCTAATTGTAGCGTGTCAAGGGAAATTATAAAAAGCCGTCTTCTCAGAGTAACGTTTTTTGCCCCGAGACTAAAATCTGATCGATCCCTTCTTAAACCTTACCGAGCATTGGATTACCAGAAGAATAGCCTTATCTTGCGGCTCACTCCAGGCGTTAAATTCCCATACTCCGGACTTCACTGAGGACACCCAAAGATTTCAACTTTTTTCCAAGAAGGTACTGGATAAAATTAACAAGGAGAGATCTGCTTTCCTCTGACGACTGTTTCGACAGTAGTAACCCCTGGCAAGGGTAATCTTCCTTTCCCATAAGAAGCATCTTAATGGTTTCAAAGGAAACAGGAAGAGAAACAAAGTTACTCTGGCAACAAGTTGCACATCTCAAGCCCCCTTCTTTTACGTTGAATCTATAAATATAGCTATTACTCACCGGTTCCTTACAGACCAGACAGCGGTCTAAAACCGGTTCATACCCGCTGAGTTTAAGGAGACGCATCTCATAAAACCGAAGTAACCATTCCGAAGTGTCTCCGTCATTAGTGAGGTTTAGAAATTCCTGCAATAATTTAAATAAATCGCTGTTTTTTTTCCCTTCTACGGTAAATTTGTCCATCAGCTCAACCATATATGAAGCGACCAGCATTTTTTCAAGATCCTCTCTGATATCAGAATAGGGATTGGTAATATCGCAGTCTTCTATGAGAGACAAGGTATCACGACTTCTTTTCGAAAAGAGGGTGTCGGAACAGGAAAACGGCTCCAAGGCATTGTTGGCAAACCTTCTACGACTTCTCCTGGCTCCCTTGGCGATTCCCTTGAGTTTACCGAAATCAATGGAATAGAAGGTTACAATCCGGTCGGCTTCTCCGTAATCCAGTGAGCGGAGGACAATTACCTGCGTCTTAAAGCTGGTCCTCGCCCCCATCACCACAGACCACCTTTTAACATCTGGAATACTTCATCATAATAATATTTAAGACATACGACTGATGACTGATGACTGATATTTTATCTCTCCCTCCACGATGGTCAATATTGCCTTTCCTTTTATTGTCCATCCGAGAAAGGGAGAATTTTTGCCCTTGGAACGCAATTCTTGAGATTCAACCATCCATAGCTTCTCCATGTCAATGATGGTTATATCAGCGTCGGAACCTACCTTTATTGTCCCCTTTGGTATACGGAGTATCCTCGCCGGATTTTTGCTCATCTTTTCAACCAGCTGGTTCAGAGTGAGAATACCATCGGTTACCAGTTTCAGGCTGAGAGCAAGAGCGGTTTCCAATCCTGAGATGCCGCTGGAAGCATATTCAAACTCAACTTCCTTGTCGGTAATGGCATGCGGGGCATGGTCTGATGCAATCGCGTCAATGGTACCATCTTTGAGGCCCTCTTGTATTGCCATCACATCCTCCATAGTCCTCAGGGGGGGGTAGACCTTCGCATTGGTATCAAATTCTCGAACCGCTTCATCGGTAAGAGAAAAATAGTGGGGAGCTGTCTCAGCTGTTACCCTAATCCCCTTTTCTTTTGCATTCCTGACTAAACTAACTGCTCCTGCAGTACTGACATGGGCTATGTGGAGAGGAGCCCCGGTAAACTCGGAAATAATAATATCCCTTGCGACCATAATGTCTTCCGCTATACTTGGAATACCCTTAAGCCCCAGTTCGGTGGATATCAACCCTTCGTTCAGCGCCCCTCCTGCCGACAGACCAGTATCCTCACAGTGGGAAATGATCGGCATGTCAAGAGAAGAAGCATATTCAAGCGCCCTTCTCATCAGGGAACTGTTCATGACCGATTTTCCATCATCCGAAAAGGCCACGGCACCAGCATCTTTTAAATTCCAGAATTCTGTCATGGTAGTTCCTTCAGAATTAATGCTGATGGCAGCAATAGGATACACGTTAACGATATTACACTCTGTAGCTTTTCTTCTGATGAACTCGGTTATCGAACGATTATCATTGACCGGTCTTGTGTTTGGCATGCAGGCTACAGAGGTAAAGCCTCCGCGGGACGCAGCTTCAGATCCTGTCCGGATCGTCTCCTTATACTCAAACCCGGGTTCCCGCAGATGGGTATGCATATCAATTAATCCAGGCACCACAATCATCCCCTGCAGGTCAATGACCTCTGCCCTGGATGTTTTTGAAAAATCAATACCGGATTTGTAAATACCTTTTTCCAGCGCAACGATCTTTCCCTCTTCTACCAGAATATCCATATTACCGTCCATATTCTGGGAAGGGTCAATGACTCTTCCACCCCTAAGCAAGAGTCTCCTCATCATTTATCCCCCATCATCAGGTAGAGAAGTGCCATTCTTACAGCAACTCCGTTAGTTACCTGGTCGAGGATTACCGAGTGGGGACCATCAGCAATGTCGGAAGAAATTTCCACCCCCCTGTTGATAGGTCCCGGGTGCATGACCAGAACATCATCCTTCGCCAGTTTGATATTATCCCTGTTCAGACAGAAATAGTTCGCATACTCCTGCAGTGATGGAAAGAGGTTCTCATGCTGCCTTTCCGTCTGTATTCGAAGCATCATGATAATGTCGGCATCTCTTATGGATTCCTCCAAACGATAGCAAACGGTAACCCCCATTCGATCAATATATCGTGGTATCATCGTAGCGGGACCGGCTACAGTGACATGCGCACCCATTTTAATAAGACTATAAATGTTGGAACGGGCAACCCGGCTGTGGGCAATGTCCCCGACAATAGCTACCTTAAGACCGGACACACTTCCTTTTTTTGCTCTGATGGTCATTAAATCTAACAATGCCTGTGTCGGGTGTTCATGGGCCCCGTCGCCGGCGTTGATAATTGGCTGTTTTATAATTCTGGCCAATATGTGTGGGGCACCGGCAGCGCTATGCCGGATAACTATCATATCAGGATTCATGGCTTCCAAGTTTCTCGCCGTGTCAATAAGTGTTTCCCCTTTTACGATGCTGCTTGTCGTTGATGAAATGCTGAGTGTATCGGCACTTAATCTTTTTCCGGCTATCTCAAATGACGTTCTTGTCCTCGTGCTGGCCTCAAAAAAAAGATTGATGATGGTTTTACCTCTTAAGGTAGGAACCTTTTTAATCTCTCTGGTAGATACCTCAACGAAAGATTCCGCCGTGTCTAAAATAAGATTAATCTCATCTATGGTAAGGTCTCTGATTCCCAGAAGATCTTTATTCGCTAACCTCATACGACGTGGACCTCAAAAAATTGGTCAGTGTTCACTCTCTTCAATAACCACTTCGTCTCTGCCGGTCTTCTCTGTGAGGTTCACGCTCACAGACTCCCATATAGATGATGGCAGATCCTTACCCACAAAATCTGCCCTGATAGGAAGTTCACGGTGGCCCCTGTCAATAAGTACCGCAAGCTGAATGAGCTTAGGTCTACCAAAGTCTATCAGAGCATCCATAGCGGCCCTTATCGTCCTTCCGGTAAAGAGGACATCATCCACAAGAATTACTTTTTTATTGTCCAGAGAAAAAGGTATATCCGTCTTTCCTAATTTTGGCTTTCTATTCGTGGAAACTAAATCATCTCTGTACAGTGTAATATCAAGGATACCCAGAGGGATTTCAGCCCCTTCCATATTTGTGATCTTCTTCTGCAGTCTTTCCGCCAGAAAAACACCCCCCGTCCTGATCCCGACGAGGATCATGTCCTCTACCCCTTTATTCTCTTCCAGAATCTCGTAAGCGATTCTATTGAGGGACCTGTCAATACCCTCTGAATCCATAACGGTTCTTTTGTATCCCATTACTTAGTTTCCTTATTAAAATCCAGGAGTCTGACTAACCAGCTCTTCTCTGCAGAAAAAGTTGTAGTGCAATTCTCGTTCGTTCATTTTTTGTTTTAACCCTTATATGCCTTTAAGAAACAACATTGCCTTGTCATACCCGTCGAAAAGGCAATAAGCCAAATTCACGATTACGCGGTCAGACATTACCTCTATAGCTCTGTGTTATGGCATAGTGCTCGGAAAAATATCTAATTCAAACCTTCTGATTCTAATGTTCACTATTTTGCAAAGGTCTCGACTTACTATTCTTTCCCCCTTTAAGAACTAGGATCACAAAAAAAGATCTGCATTACATAAAAAAGCTATCAAAAAAGTTGCTTATATGCAAGGCAAATTTATTTAGCACATCCTATTGTATCAGTAAATGTCCCACAATTTTATTGACGAAGATTCTTGATAGTTATAAAATTATTCAAAAAGGAGATTCTGAACATAATGAAGCCAGCCATACTTGTTGTGGATATGATTAAAGATAATCTCTCCGAGGAAGATAATAACCCGGTGGTGCCTTTTGCCCGGGCGATTATACCCAATATAAATCGGCTAACGGACATTGCAAGGAAACGAGATATACCTGTTATATTTTCCACAGACAGTTTTCTCCCCGGTGATTTTATTTTTGGGGGCAGAATGAAAGAGCAATCTCTCCGAGGCACTGAAGGCGCCGAAGTTACCGAGGCCCTTATCCAGTCAAATAATGACATCTATCTTCCCAAACGAAGATTCAGCGCCTTTTTTAAGACAGATCTTGATCAAACCCTTAGTTTGTACGGCGTTGATACTGTTATCCTTGCTGGAATTAACTCCCATTGGTGTGTCTTGAGTTCAGCAATGGATGCACTTTCTCTTGATTTCTGCACTTACATTATAGAGAATTGCTGTGCGAGCTTCAGCAAAGAAGTTCATGAGAACATAATGAATATTTACCGGAAAAATCCACTTCGTCCCCTTTTTCAGATCATGAAGCTGGATGAGTTCTTAAAAGAAATTTAATCATGAGCATAAGGTGGAAGTTATAAAATGCTAACGGAGCCCAAAGATGCAGCGACTGTCATTCTACTTCGAGAAAGTTCCGACTATGAAGATATCGAAGTCTTGATGGTTAAACGGCACCAAGATAATGCGTTTGTGCCGAACCGCTATGTGTATCCTGGTGGCGCCATGGATGAAGATGATTACCTTTCCAATATAGAAAAGTTTTGCCATGGTCTTGAGCAAAAGATACCCCAACATCTGATAGACGACATTTCCCCGCCGGAAAAAGCACTGGGAGCATGGGTTACCGGAATAAGAGAAACATTTGAGGAAGTAGGTCTCCTTCTGGCCTATGAAAGTAATGGGACCCTTGTCTCTCTCAAGACAAATGAACAAGCAGAAAGATTTATGTTTTATAGACAGTTGCTTGCTGATAGAAAAATAAAGCTGATAGAAGTTCTTGAAAATGAAGGACTTTTACTGGCGATAGATAGACTCCATTATTTTTCTCACTGGGTCACGCCGAAGGCGCTTTCCATCCGTTATGATGTGAGGTTCTTTGTTTGTGAAGCTCCGGAAGATCAGAAACCGCTTCACGACGGGTTTGAACTGGTCGAACACAGGTGGATCAAGCCCCAGGATGCTCTCTATAAGTATGAGCATGAAAATTTTAGTATGGTTCTTCCGACAATTATGACTATTAAAGAACTCTGCCAATTTAAAACCGTGCGGGAGGTTATCCGTTCCACAGAGGGGAAAAATATCCCGAGGCTCCTCACAAAGATGGTGCAGAAAGGAAATCAAAGTGTGGAGATCATGCCCGATGGATCATTCTGGGGCCCTTCACCCCTTTAATCCCTAAGCCGCAAAATGTTGGCATAAAAACCACTTGTTCTGAATTTATGATAAATCTATCTTGAGGGTGTTTTTATTTTTTGACAATTTCCTGCCATATATGGTAGAAAAGATTTATCCGCTTGGATCTGCAGAAGACGGACTGAGACGGAATGGTCAGAAATAATAAGCGATAATTTCAGAGCCTTCCGTACGTAGTCTATGCGGAAGGCTCTTTTTTTGAGAAAAAAGGCTCTCACAGGATAATAAACTTTTTAGAGAAAGGACGTTGTCCAATGATGAAACCAACTATTCCTCGGGGAACCAATATAAACAGTATTGCTATTGTGGGCCTGGGTAAAGTAGGCACAGCAGTCGGATTTCTCTTGCGATCCGCCGGTTACACAATTGTTGCCGTTGCCGGCCGATCCGCTTCATCCATCGAGCAAGCCCTGCCTTATACCAAAGGGGAAGCCTTTTTAAGTCCCTCCGATGCAGCCTCACGGGCAGAATGTATCTTGATTACCACCGGCGATGATGACATCGCCCCTGTGTGTGAAGAAATAGTAAAGGGAGGGGGGGTAGAACCGAATAATAAGGTAATACATATGAGCGGAGCAGGAGGTCTTGATCTGCTTGATGCCGCACGCAGGGCAGGAGCACATATCGCAAGTATTCACCCTATTCAAAGTTTTGCCGATGTAAAAGGTGCAATAGAAAGCATACCCGGGAGCACATTCGGCATCACAGCAGATAACGAAATCAAAAACTGGGCAGTAAAAATGGTCAGAGATCTGGGTGGCACCCCCTTTTTCGTTCCTGAATCAGATAAACCTCTTTACCATGCAGCTGCCTGCATGGCCTCGAACTATCTGGTCACTCTGATGCATACAGTGGAATGTATCTATACCTCTCTCGGCTTGACCGGAGAGGAGGCTTTTCATGCATTCTGGCCCCTCGTTAAAGGAACCATAAAAAATATCGAAATGAAGGGAACCATCCAATCTCTAACCGGCCCAATATCTCGCGGTGATGTCGGCACCATCGAAAAACATTTACAGGCCTTCCGAGAAAAGCTTCCTGCTTTCCTCACGGCATACTCTGCTATGGGAATTCTAACGGCAGATCTTGGCCTCAATAAAAAAACTCTCCCTACTGACAGGGCAGAGATCATAAAAAAACTATTAAAGGGAGGACAAAAAGATGAATAAGCAGGAAAAAATCAGCAAGATCACCACAGCCGTCGTTCGTGAAATGAAAAAGAGGAAAGAAAAGATTGCCATGCTTACAGCCTATGATTATTCTACGGCGGCTGTTCTTGATCAATCGGGAATAGACATCCTACTTGTGGGTGATTCTCTGGGTATGGTTATCCTCGGCTATGACAGCACTCTGCCCGTCACAATGGAGGATATGATCCACCACACCAGAGCCGTCTCCCGGGCCACAAAACGTGCCATGGTAATCGGTGATATGCCCTTTATGTCCTACCAGGTTACCGTTGAAGAAGCGCTCTACAATGCCGGCCGTTTCCTACAGGAGGCTGGCGCTCATGGTGTCAAACTGGAGGGAGGAAGAGAGGTTGCAGAAACTACAAGAAGGATCACCTCAACAGGGATTCCTGTCATGTCTCACCTCGGTCTCACTCCTCAGTCTATCCACCAGTTTGGCGGTTTTAAAGTACAAGGGGAAAACGATGCAGCGGCAGTAAGAATCTTGGAAGATGCCAAAATTCTTGAAGAAGCAGGGGCTTTTTCTATTGTCTTAGAATGCGTGCCTGCAACCCTGGCTAAAACAATTACCCAATCCCTGACAATCCCGACTATCGGCATCGGAGCCGGTATTGACTGCGATGGACAGGTCCTCGTCGTCAATGACATGCTGGGAATGTTTGAAAAATTTACGCCTCGATTTGTCAAAAAGTACGCACATCTTAACGTGCAAATGAAGGAAGCTGTCCAGAAGTATATAGAGGAAGTGAGAACATGTACCTTCCCGGATAAGGAACATACTTTATAGTAAAATCCTTGAAGAATGGGTTCCTGCAGTGCTTAAACTTTTTTTTCGACCATGCACAAATCATCTTGCTTCGCTGAAATGTCATAACATACGAATAAATTTTTGTTCCGCCTTTCATATAAGGCAATGTTCAATTCTTCTATACTACCAGCAGAACAGACCCGCGGGCTTATTGTTGCCCGGATACAACAATGGTTGCCTTTGCTTTTAATTTTTCTACCAAAGCAGCAAAGGCTTCCTGTAATTTCTCACGCTCGAGGAAAGAAGCAATATTTTCCTTTGTCTTCTTATCAAGACTCATGGTTTTTGGAGCATTGTGTTTTAAGACCTGTATGATATGATAGCCGAAATCGGTTTCAACCACCGGACCGATGGCGTCTTTTTCCTGGGAAAAAGCTGCATCCTCAAAAGGTTTAACCATTTGACCGCGTGGGATCATACCTAGATCACCACCATTTTCTTTACTGGGGCAATCGGAATTTTTTCTGGCAAGCTCGGCAAAATCACTACCAGCGAGCAGTTTTTTGCGTAAATCTTCAGCTTTCTTCTTATTAACCTTAGCTTTATCATCGTCTTCCGGGTTCTTTGCAATCAGTATATGCCGGACATGGACTGTCTCAGGTATTTTGAATTTTTCCTTATTTTTCTGATAGAATTCTGCTATTTCTTTTTCTTTCGGTTTTACCTCACCACCTATTGTAGAGAGAACCAGCTTATTGATCCTGATCCCTAACCTAATCTCTTTACGCATTTCTTCTTCACTGGTGCGGTTCTTTTCCATAATGTCCTCAATTGTAACTCCGGAGGGCAACGTGGCCTTCAACTTATCAATTGCTTCCGTAACATCCTTTTCCGTAAAACTGATCTTTTGCCTGTTTACTTCATTCGTAAGCAGCGTGCGTAAGATAAATTCATCTATAAGCTTTCCCCGTAATTCTGTCTTAACCTGCTGGAGACGATCAGCAGGTACATGATCCTTGAGAACCACCAATTTATTACTAATTTCCTTGTCCAGCTTGGCTTGGGTAAGTTTTGTCCCGTCAACTTCGGCCACTATACCGGATGACTTCACAGAGGGTGCTGAAGAGGAATCAGCGGGTGCTACAGACTGTGTTACAGACTGTGGGACAGACTGTTTCTCTTCGGAGTTTTGGTGCAGAGTCTTATCAACTTTTGGTTTTTCTTCTTTTGAGTTACAACCGCCTATTACAAGGATGACCAAACAGGTAAATATAAAGATGATATTTCTATAAATTCTATTTTTCATGATCGTTCCTTTATATACAATGGTAAGATAAAGTGAATAGATGTTTGTTTCTGATAAAATTCCGACAGTTTGCCGGTTGTTCAGCCACTTATCACCACGAATGGGCTGTTTCAAATTAAAGATAGATGAGAAAATACCCCGGTCGTATAACCGGGGTATTTAAATTTAAAAAGTTTTTATAATGGCTGAACGTTTACAGCGCTTGGGCCTTTGTTACCTTGCTCGATATCGAAGCTAACTCGCTGGCTTTCATGTAGTGTTTTGAACCCAGCACCTTGAATGGCGCTGAAATGAACAAATACATCACCACCTTCATCATTTTCGATAAAACCATATCCTTTTTTCTCGTTGAACCACTTTACTCTACCTTCTGCCAATTCTACTCCCTCCTTTCTCAAATTTGCTCAAAATTGGGCTACACCCAGTAAAAAGTAAAAAAACCACCCCAGCTCCGGACATCGAACCAGTGATGGCTGCTTTTACACTGCTGAATCTCGGCACCCAATTTCTCCCTACCCACCGCTCCATCTATCGTTAAGAAAACGCAAACGATTAACGATAATCTACGACAGCTTCTTAAAAATAACATACTTTTTCGCAAAATCAAGCATTTTTTTAATTTCAACTATAATTACTTCAAAAAAATGAACTACCCCGCAGCAAGCTACGGGGTAGCAAAATCGAATAATACCAATCGCTCTTTACGAAGCAAGCTTCGGGAAATTAAACCCTGAGAGATTAAAGCATAAACAGAAGGATGCAGTTATATGAACAGACTTTGTCTGTGGATTGAAGCCTGGATCAAGTCAAGTCATTTATTTTCAAGATAATTCCGCCCACTGAAAAGGGCCATGATCTCTGTTCTGGTCAACACTGCGTCAACCCGGTCGACACCACCCTTTTCCCTTATATTTTCCCTACCCCCTTCCTCCCGGTCAAGCAGGACAATGACCCTGTCTATTACTAGGCCTGCCGCTCTTGCGCTCTCTACCGCTTTGATCGTGGATCCACCGGTGGTAAGAACATCGTCTAAAATCACGACCTTTTCTCCGGGTTTGAGGTCTCCTTCAATGGTACCCTTTGTTCCGTGCCCCTTTACATCTTTCCTCACAATGAAGGATTTAATGGGCCTTCCCTTTTGATACGAAATCATAGAAAGAGCATTGGCTATCGGGTCCGCTCCGAGTGTAAGACCTCCGGCTGCCGTAACATCAGTATCTCTCAGCATTTCAAAGATGACCTCTCCGATGAGGTTCATCCCCTCAGGATCAAGGGTTGTCGGTTTGCAATTGAAATAGAAGTTACTTGTCCTGCCGGAAGTAAGTGTAAAGGGTGGATTGTCACTGTAGGCAAAAGACCTTTCTGTAACAATTTCAGCCAGTCTTTTTTTCATCTCATGGTAGTCCATATTTTATCGTCCAACCAATTCTTTCATTAAACGTACCGCTTCCACAGCATCTTTCGCATAGACGGCCCCGAGAGAGTCGGCATAGGACCTTGTCATGACGGCACCTCCCACTATAAACTTACATGCGAGCCCTTCTTTCTTTGCGAGATCAATAACGTCTATCATGTTTACCATGGTCGTCGTCATCAGCGCCGAAAGACCGATCACATTCACATGGTTTCGTTTTGCGGCTTCGATAATAGCCTCTGCCGGTAAGTCCTTGCCCAAATCAATAACCTCATATCCATGATTTTTCAATAACAGGGCAACAATATTTTTGCCGATGTCATGGATATCCCCCTTGACTGTGGCTAAGAGAACGGTACTTTTTCCATCATGACCCTTTTTGTTAATATTGAGCTTCGGTTCAAGGTATCCGAGGGCATCTTTCATCGCCTCGGCACTGGCGATCAACTGGGGCAAAAAATACTTTTTCTCATCAAATAAACCTCCCACATGGACAATCGCCGGGATCATAAGATCATTCACAAGTTTAGTGGCATCCATACCGGAAATTAAAGCGTCCTCAACCAGACTAATAATATCTTCACGGTTTCCTTCGAGCACAGCCTGATATACCTTTTGTGCCGGTGAGACAGCCTCCGTCGGTGTATTCATGCCGTCGGCATCGCAACGGGGGGATAAATAAGCAATATAGGATGCGGCATCCTGATCTTTCCCCATGAAAAGATCGCCTGCCATCTTTACCTGCATAATCTCTTCACTTGCAGGATTGGCAATTGCCACCGTCAGACCGGAAGCCTGTCCCATGGCAAGAAGAGTCGCATCCATACTTTTCCGGCCAGGCATGCCGAAGGACACATTGGAAAGACCTAGGAGTGTCCTGCATTTGAATTGATTTGTACACCAGGCGATGGTCTTTATGGATTCTAATGCTGCCTGGGGATTCGAGGCCACAGTCATTACCAGCCCGTCAACGATTATGTCATCTTTGGTAAACCCAAAGCCTTTCGCTGCCTGAAAGACTCTCTTAATGATGGGCTTCCGCCTCTCGGCCGTTTCCGGCACTTCGCCGTCTGCCAGAGGCATCAGAATAAACATGGCGCCATACTTTGCCGCCACAGGGAGGAGCTTAGCGATTTTCTCCCGCTCTCCAGAAACAGAATTAACCAGAGCACGACCGGGGTAAAGACGGAGGGCCGTCTCTATTGTTTCGACTCTAGATGAATCAATTACCAGAGGAAGAGCGGTAGTTGTTGACAGCAGGCAGAGAACATCCCTGATGGTTTTGATCTCATCAATGCCGGGGACACCAACATTCACATCTAAAAGATCGGCTCCATTTTCTTCCTGCTCTTTTGCCAGTCGCCGGACCAAGGACATTCTACCCTCTAACAACTCCTGTTGCAGGATCTTTTTCCCCGTGGGATTTAAACGTTCACCTATAATCAAAAGGGGGGCATCTTTGTCCAACACTTTGGAATTAAAGGCCGAGCTTACTGCGCTGAGAGATTTTCGTGCAGGGGCGAGGGGTTGCTCATTGTTTATGCCCTCTTTCAATGCTGCAATATGATCCGGCGTCGTACCGCAGCACCCTCCGAGCATGTTGACACCAGCAGCCACAAGTTTTGTACCGTAAGTAGCAAATTCACTGGCATTCATATCGAAAACTGTATTGCTGCCAACAAGCCGTGGGATACCGGCATTCGGTTTTGCCGCCAAGGGAACCGTAGCGTAAGGTTTCATGGCAGCAATAAGTCCCACCATCATGTCCGGACCCGTAGAGCAATTACATCCGACGGCATCTGCGCCAAGGCTCTGCAACGTGATTAAAGCCGTAACAGGATCTGTACCGTTAAGGGTACGGCCATTTTTTTCATACGTCATGGTCACAACGGTAAAATAACTACTCACCTCTTTAACGGCCAGCAGAGCGGCACGTGCCTCCTGAATATCCATCATGGTTTCGACGACAAACAGATCAACGCCACCCTCAAGAAGTCCCAGAATCTGCTCTTTAAATGTATCTACTGCTGCTTCGAACGGAAGATCGCCAAAAGGCTCTATGAAATGTCCTGTAGGGCCAATATCACCTGCTATGAGGGTGTCCTTAACGGCGGCATCTCTGGCAAGAAGCGCCAGTTCTCTGTTGATCTCCCTGACATTCGTGTTATGGTAGTGACCAAGTTTGAATCGATTCGCCCCGAAAGTGCAAGTGTATAATATATCAGAACCAGCCCGCTGGTAAGACGCATGGATATTCCCGATCATATCAGGGTTTTCAAGACACCATATTTCAGGACATACACCTGAAGGCATACCCCTCTTATGTAGTAAAGTACCGGTAGCACCATCCAGGATTAATACCTTCTCTTTTAACGCTCTTTTTATCTTATTTTTCTTATTCAATGATCACCATCCAGAACTACCAGAGCATCCACGGCAATTGGCCTGCTGCCGGCTATTATAACGGGATTGATATCAATCTCCTGTATACGCTCACAATCTAATCCTATCTGGCCCAACTTGATCAGCATATCGCAGAGATTCTCTTTATCTGCTGCTTCCAGACCACGAATGGGATCCAGAATGCGGTACCCTTTAATATCTCCCATCATCTCCAGAGCATCTCTTCTCTTTAGGGGGGCTACCCGAAAGGAAACATCATTGAGGATCTCGGCAAAGATTCCCCCCAGCCCAAACATAACACAGGGCCCGAACTGAATATCCCTGGTCATCCCCGCAACCAACCCCCTCTCTCCTTTTATCATTTCCTGAACCAGGACCCCATCCAGGAGTACCTTAGCGTTATTCATTATCCTTTGATAAGCCTCCATCAGGGTATTTTCATTAGAAAGATTAAGCTCTATCAGCTTTAACTCCGTTTTATGGGTTGCCTCAGGAGAACAACCCTTTAATACTACAGGGAACCCTATCTCCTTTGCTGTTCGGACAGCTTCCCCCTCAGAATTTACCAGCTTTTCACGAGTAATGTGAATGCCATAACTGGCCAACAACTTTTTAGATTGATATTCAGAAAGTGTTTTCCGTCCCTTTTGAAACAGATGAGATAGTTGATTCATGGTACACTATAGTTATTAATAAATACCTGCTTCACAGCCGGCTGCGATAGTCTTGCCCAGTTCCTCACCTCTGGCTAATATCTCCTCGGTAATCTCCCTTCTCGCCACTACAGGTTCGAAGACCTTTCTGAACTGATATCCTCTGAAAATCCGTTCAATGCTGTTTAATGCCCCAATTCCATCATTTCCGGCACTAATAAAAATTACATAAGGCTTCCTGAATATCTCCCTTTTTCCCCGTACCTCGTTGTAAGTCCGGTCAAAGAAATCTTTGATCATGCCAGCCATATAGCCAAAGTATTCCGGAGAGCCGATGGCCAAACCATCGCAATCAAGGAGATCTTGCAGTGTTGTTTCTGCCGATCTTTTAATTATAACTTCCACATCAACAACAGACCCCGCCCCTTTCGCTACGCTCTCGGCCATTCTCTTGGTATGCCCCGTTTGCGAATGGTAAACAACCAGAGTATCTTGCACATAACAAATTCCTCTTCTCAAAAGCCTCCCCGTTTGCTTCTGTGTACACAGAAGCAAAATATAAATATATAGTAGCCTAGCGATGGTAGTTTTAAAACTCACTCCAGAAGCTCTATGCATTCAATGTTCAGAAATATGTTGGCTTTCAGTCATTTTATCTATTCAATATATATAATGTAATTTCCCCCTTGTCAACTGACAGCAAGGCAAAGATTAAAAGCACATAAGATAACTACTTTAAAGTTTCATTGTTGTAGTTATATAGGTGTAAATATGAATATTTCATTAATGTCTCACTTAAGCAATATTTCAAAAATTGCTTGACATGATAGAAATCTTAGTATATGATAAAACGTTCAATACAAGAGGGTTTAACAAAGAGTAGGACAGTAACTTTTGACAATACTTCTTGTCACCGGAGGAGGAAAAGAGATGTCTGAAGTGGAAAGTAAAGAAGACTTATTGATAGTTCAAAGCTGGATGGAAAAGCCCAGAGTTTTGGAGACCAAGTGTGGTATCCCTGTGAAGGAATACTATACACCTGACGACGTAAATGGGGCAAATTATGATGCAGAAATCGGAAACCCGGGCGAATTTCCTTACACCAGGGGTATCCATCCCAACATGTATCGTGGGAAGATATGGACAAGGCGCGTTTTCTGCGGTGTGGGAACCCCTGAGTATACTAATAAAAAGCTGAAGTATCAGCTTTCGCATGGTCAGTCCGGCATTATTATCACACCGGATATTCCGACCAACCACGGTGGCGTAGATCCTGATCATCCTATAGCCAGAGGTTTTGCTGCCATTCAGGGCGCCCCGATCCACTGCATTCAAGACACGGATCAAACATTTGCCGATATCGACCTCGGGCACGTAAGTGTTGCCTTTCAATGGAATAATATGTCGGCACTGGTTACGCAAGCCTGCTTTATAGCCAGCGCACAGAAAAGAGGATATGATGTAGCTAAACTTAGAGGCTCAATCATAAACGAGCCGCTCCATAGCTATTTCAGTAATATCTCGGCCCCTCAGGAAGATATCGATCTTCAGTTGAAAATATCTACGGATATTACAGAATACTGTACAAGGCATATGCCTCTCTGGCATCCACAGGTGCTGAATGGATATGACATGAGCCAAACCGGAATAGTGGCTCATCAGGAACTGGCATTTACCCTGGCATTGGCCAGGGCATACATAGGAGAGGCTTTAAAGAGAGACTTGGATATTGATTCTTTTGCTAACAGAATAATGCTGGTTTTCACATCTGACATGGACTTTTTCGAGCAGGTCGCCAAATTCAGAGCGGCGCGCAGGATTTGGGCCAAGATGATGCGGGATGAGTTTAGCGCAAAGGATAAAAAAACATGGAGAGCCTTTATCACAACTCATACTGACGGATCTTCCCTAACAGCACAGCAACCGGTAAATAACATAGTCAGGATTACGTTAGAAGTTCTGGCTGCCGCGCTTGGAGGCGTGCAATCGATGGATCCCTGCGGTTATGACGAAGGTCACTGCATACCGTCTTTTGAGTCAGCGCTTACCAGTTTAAATATCCAAAACATTGTCGCCTATGAAACCGGTATCGTCAATACTGCCGACCCACTTGGTGGCTCTTACTATCTCGAGCATCTTACCAACGAGATAGAAAAGAAAGCCAGAGAATACCTCCAGGAGATAGAAGATCATGGCGGCATAGTAAACGGCATAAAAACCGGCTGGGTACGTCAGGAAGTTGAGAAGGCACAGCTACAGCGAGAAAAGGAGAAACGAGAGAAGAAGAGAATTGTAGTGGGTGTTAATGAACTGGTAGTTCCGAAGGATGCGGAAGTATCCATTCCTATCACTAGGGATACATGGTTAGATACAAGAGCGGAGCAGGACCTTGTTGAAATATTCCGTAAATTTAAGGCATCCAGGGATACAGAAAAGGTTAAAGAAGGTTTGAAACTAGTGCGGCGGGATGCCCTCGAAGGCAAAAATTTGATGCCCTCCACCATAGAGGCAGTTAAGGCTAAGGCGACTATGAGTGAGACGTTAGGGGTAATCCGTCAGGCCTATGGGATGCCTTGGGACCCCTTTGGAATGGTTAACGCTCCCTCATGGTGGGAGATTTGAACAGAAGGAGGATAAAGATGATAAAGATATTAGTCGCCAAGCCAGGTATGGACAGCCATGACAGGGGAGCAGTAGTTTTGTGCCATGCTTTTCGGGACGCCGGTATGGAGGCAATTTATACCGGCTTGTGGCAAACGCCTGAGATGATCGTCTCCGCAGCTATACAGGAAGATGTTGACGTTATCGCAGTAAGCATGATGGATGGGAACGTACTTGCCATATTTAGTGACATAATAGAGGGATTAAAGAAGAAGTGCGTCACCAACATTGCCGTTATGGGTGGTGGAATCATACCGGAAAATATAAGGCCTAAGTTGAGCGAAATGGGAATCAGCGGCTTTTTTGGTCCAGGTACACCTATGGAAGATATAGTAAACCACATCAAAAGCAAAGTTAAAAAATCGTCTTGACATTGCCCTATTAAGCTAAAAATCCGTGCGGAAAGAGGGATAGATATATATCTATCCCTCTTTCTTTTCGACCTGTGGGTATATGCCTCCTTTTTGATAAGATTTTCTACTTATTTATCCTGTTTTCTCAAATAATCGGTGGTGTATATTTTCTTGACCCGTAAGGGAATTTCTCATATATTCACAATCATCTTTACTTTCCTCCACAAAGGATAAGGGGAGTTAAGATTGTTGATCCTGATACTTTGCCCTTTTATTACAGCAAACAACTTTCGTGATCTTTTCCGACAAAAATGCCGCCTTAAAAGAAATAGAGGGAAATATTATGGATGAACGGGAAAAAGCATTGTTGAGCGGCCTTCCCAAGATTGATGAGTTAATGGCAATCTTGGAAAAAAAGAATATTTATACAAAGGCGCCGCGAGAGATTGTAAAAGCCACCTGCCGTTCGGTGGTAGCAGACTTGAGAGATACTATTCTTAGAAGAGGTTCTGACAAAAACAGCTTATACCTGCCTGTAGCAGAGCAAGTTGCAGATAAGGTCATTGGAGTCATTGAAGGCCTTCATCAATATCGCCTCCGCAGGGTTGTGAATGCAACGGGGACCATCCTGCATACGAACCTGGGTAGAGCCCCCCTGTGCAGGGAAGCCCTTGAAAGGATACAAGAGGTCGGCGGAGGATATTCAAACCTCGAATTTGACTTGGCCAGGGGACAAAGAGGCCTCCGATATGATCATGTCCAGAGTATATTATGTGCCCTGTCAGGGGCGGAAGATGCCTTGGTCGTCAATAACAATGCTGCTGCTGTCCTACTGGTCCTCAATACATTAGCCGAGGGGAAAGAGGCTATTGTCTCAAGGGGGGAACTTATTGAAATCGGAGGTGAATTTCGGATACCGGAGGTAATGGCCAAAAGCGGAGCATCCATCAAGGAAGTTGGCTCAACCAACCGAACCCGGATTACCGATTATGAAAATGCCGTGGGCGAAAATACCGGACTTATTCTTAAGGTTCACACCAGTAATTTTAAGATTATGGGTTTTACCGAAGATACGGAACTTGTTTCACTGGCAGCACTTGGCAAAAAACATGGTGTGCCGGTAATGAATGATCTGGGAAGCGGCTGCCTTCTTGAACTGGACCGTTATGGTCTCCCCAGGGAACCCACCGTTTCTGATGTCATGAAGACGGGTGTGGACGTAGTAACCTTCAGTGGCGATAAACTGTTGGGTGGTCCCCAGGCAGGCATTATCCTCGGGAAAAAGAAATATCTCCAGATGATTAAGAAAAACCCCCTCAACCGGGCAATACGGATTGATAAATTGACTCTGGCCGCTCTTGAGGCAACAATGATCAATTATTTACAACCGGAGAAGGCGGTTTGTAATCTCATGGTGCTGAAAGCCCTGACAGAACCACTGATAAACGTTGCAAAGAGGGCAAAGAAGCTTCTGGCAGTGCTGAAAAGAGCACATCTGGAAGGGCTAATTTTATCCCTTAAGAAAGGATTCTCTATGGCTGGAGGAGGATCTCTCCCCACCTGCGAGATCCCTACAATGCTCCTTGTCATTCAACCGGCACGTACGTCGGCCAGTTCCATAGAGGAACGTCTTAGGTGTCTTGATATCCCTATTATAGTAAGGATTGCCGAAGAACAAATTCTTTTTGATCTTAGGACAGTGGAGGAGAAAGAATTTGCCTTCATTAGAGATGGATTGAAAAGCATCGTCTCCACATGAATCAGTATAAATTTATTGTAAATTGCTATGAAAGCGGTCTGAGACTCGACATCTTCCTTTCCCGGAAAGACGTATCCCTGTCCCGTTCACAAATCAAGAAGGCTGTAGATGAGGGACTGGTAAGGGTCAATGATTTAAAGATAAAGGCGGGCTACAAATTAAGAAACGGGGATTGCGTTCAGCTCTGTAAGAGGCCAGCGACAGCCTGCCATGTTCTTCCCCAGGAGATTCCCCTTACTGTTGTCTATGAAGATTCCTCCCTCCTTGTGGTTGACAAACCTGCCGGGATGGTCGTTCATCCGGCGCCGGGCCACAGTCAGGATACTATGGTCAATGCCCTTCTCTCTCACTGTAAGGATCTTTCAGGAATCGGGGGGGTCTTAAGGCCCGGGATTGTTCACCGTCTGGATAAGGGAACGTCCGGCCTGCTGATCGTTGCCAAATCTGATGAAGCCCACCGGGGGCTTGCCGCTCAGTTCAAGAAACATCAGGTCCGGAAAAGTTACAAGGTTCTTGTCTGTGGAAATGTGAACGGAGATCAGGGTATGATTGATGCACCGGTGGGAAGGCACCCCCTGGATCGAAAAAGGATGTCCACTAAAAGCAAAAAAGGCAAGGAGGCCGTCACACATTGGCGGGTGTCCGAAAGGTATCGGATGGCAACTCTCCTTGATGTGGACACAGAAACGGGAAGAACTCACCAGATCAGGGTTCATTTAAACTCTATGGGCCATCCTGCGGTGGGGGATAATGTCTACGGGACATCAAGAAGAGTAAGTTCCATAGGAGATCCACTTTTGAGGGCAGCGATGGGAAAAATAACCAGGCAGGCACTGCATGCAAGCCGTATCACTTTCTCCCACCCCCTTATCAATAAGGAACTGACATTTTCGTCTTCTCTACCTGATGATATGGCCATGCTTTGTGATTTCCTCAGAGGATACGCCTTACAATCCCAAAGGGTTAGAATAACCGCTGTCTGAGACCTTGAAAAATTTCAAAAACCGCTTGACATGACAAAAATTTTGATATAAAAAGGTTCAGTATATGGACAAGGTGTAGGCTAAATCCTTCCTTATCTATCTAGAATGAACAAACCGTTACCTTAATCCAAATCCTTCTTTTTCATGGCTCAGTGTGAATCATTATTCCTTTAAGCAGAATACGGGAAGATTTTACATTAAAAACTGAGAAGCGGCTAAGATGCGCTACATTCAGAGTGTGAAGAAATACAAATCATAAGGAAATCAGTTATGAATATTGAGGAAATTAAGAGACAACCGATCAGCAAGCTTACAACTATGGCAAAAGATTTGAGTGTTAATGGTGTAAGCGGCATGAGGAGACAGGATCTGATCTTTGCTATTCTGCAAGCCCAGGCAGAAAAAAATGGAGTGATTTCCGGAGCCGGTGTTCTGGAAATACTGCCTGATGGTTTTGGTTTTCTGCGAGCCGTAGATTACAACTATCTCCCCAGTCCAGACGATATTTACATTTCACCATCACAGATCCGTAGATTCTCTCTGAGAACCGGAGACACTGTTGCAGGTGAAATCAGACCACCCAAGGAAGGAGAAAAATATTTTGCCCTCCTCAAGGTAGATACGGTCAATTTTGAAAATCCAGAGATAGCAAGAGATAAAATTTTATTCGATAACCTCACGCCCCTTTATCCCGAGGAGAAATTGAACCTTGAGGGTGATTCGCAAAATTTATCCACAAGGATCATGGATCTTTTTACGCCCATTGGTAAAGGTCAGAGGGGGTTGATCGTTTCCCCCCCAAGGGCAGGTAAGACGGTTCTGCTTCAGGATATTGCCCGCAGTATTACAAATAACCATAAAGAGATCATCCTTATGGTTCTGTTGATTGATGAACGTCCTGAAGAGGTAACCGATATGCAGAGAAATGTAGCGGGAGAAGTTATATCTTCGACCTTTGATGAGCCGGCTACGCGGCACGTACAGGTTGCCGAAATGGTTATTGAAAAAGCGAAGCGCCTCGTAGAGCATAACAGGGATGTAGTTATCCTGCTTGACAGTATCACCCGACTGGCCAGGGCATATAATACGGTGGTTCCACCCAGTGGTAAGGTCCTTTCCGGTGGCGTTGATTCAAATGCCCTGCATAAGCCGAAACGGTTCTTCGGCGCTGCCAGAAATATTGAAAACGGGGGCAGTCTGACTATCATTTCTACAGCACTCATTGACACGGGAAGTAGAATGGATGAAGTTATCTTCGAAGAATTCAAGGGAACCGGGAATATGGAATTACACTTGGATCGTAGAATCGCCGACAGGAGGGTATTCCCCGCCTTTGATCTCATCCGTTCCGGTACCAGAAAAGAAGAGCTTCTATTTCTCCCAAACAATCTTAACAGAATATGGATACTGAGGAGGCTTCTTCAGGAGATGAATCCATTGGATGCTATGGAATTTATCATCGACAAAATAAGGAAGACGGAAACCAATCAGCTCTTTCTGGATTCCATGAACCAATAGAATTACACGATTTACTCACTAAATCAGTAAGTCTTAAGGAGGGGATCAGTGAAAAAAGATATACATCCGGAATATGAGAAAGCGACAATTACCTGTGTTTGCGGGAATGTCATCGAGACAAGGTCAACACAACAGGATATAAAGGTGGAAATATGTTCTCAATGCCACCCCTTTATGACGGGCAAACAAAAAATCGTCGATGCCGCCGGTCGTGTGGAGCGATTTAATAAAAAGTATGCGGCAGTCCAGGTACAAAACAATAGCAGTAAGTCATAATTCGTAAGCCACAGTAAGCTTTAAATTGAGAAACGCAGGAAATACGGCCCCCAAAACCTATAGCTGACCGTAGATGATGTGAAGTTATGTTTGACAGGCTTAAAGATGTTGAGAAAAGGTATGAAGAACTGGAAAGACTGTTAAGTGAACCTGATATCATAAGCAAGCAACAGACCTACCAGAAATATGCCAGAGAGCATGCCGATCTTCGTGACCTTGTAGAAACCTACAGGGAATATGAGAAAATAAGAAGTCGTATAGTTGAAGATCAGGCTCTACTGCGAGGAAATGACGATGAGTTGAAAGAAATCGTCAAAGAGGAGATACCTCAACTTAAAGAAAACCTTGTGATTCTGGAGGAAAGATTAAAGATATCTCTTCTTCCCAAAGACCAGAATGACGAGAAGAATGTACTCCTGGAAATTAGGGCAGGTACTGGTGGCGACGAGGCAGGTCTTTTCGCTGGCGACCTTTTCCGTATGTATGCAAGATTTGCGGAATCCAACCGATGGAAGGTAGAGGTGATGAACACTAACCCTGCTGGCGGTGTGGGGGGCTTTAAAGAAATTATCGCCCTTATTGAAGGAAGAGGCGTCTATAGCAAACTGAAATACGAAAGCGGTGTCCACCGCGTTCAGAGAGTTCCTGTTACAGAGACCCAAGGACGTATCCATACCTCTGCAGTTACTGTAGCTGTCCTTCCAGAGGCAGAAGAGGTAGAAGTTAATCTTGACCCGAATGACTTGAGGATTGATGTCTATCACTCCAGCGGCCATGGTGGGCAGAGTGTCAACACGACAGATTCTGCTGTCAGGATTACCCATCTGCCAACCTCTGTCGTGGTTACCTGCCAGGATGAGAAATCTCAGCTTAAAAATAAGGCAAAAGCAATGAAAATACTCCGGGCGAGAATACTGGATATGATGACAAAAAAGCAACACGCAGAAATTTCTGAAGCGAGGAAAAGCCAGGTGGGAAGTGGTGATAGAAGCGAACGTATCAGGACCTATAATTTCCCCCAGGGAAGAATTACAGATCACCGTATCAGTTTGACTCGTTATGATCTGGATAATTTTCTTGATGGAAATATCCAGGAAACGATTGATGCCATAACAACCCATTTCCAGACCGAAGCAATGCAACAATCTGTTCATTAGTTGTTGAGTGCCAGGACATCGATAACGATTTTTTGTGCCACGACATTGCTGACACTCAACTGTGTTATCGCAGTTTGTAATCGAATTCCTCTACCTGTTTTTTGTCCAGGAAAAGTTTTAGTTTCTGC
>JBAZOY010000023.1:0-32521 GCA_041648505.1 Syntrophales bacterium
CAACGACAGGAAAAGCTCCGACGTGATGCTTGATTCCAAGGGCACCAATATCTGCTAAAGGGGCATCGGGAGAAGTAGTAAGCACCTTACTCTCCATTACCTCTCCTACAGTTAAACTCGTCAGAGGTTTGTGAAGTTCGCCTGCTGCAATTGAACTGGCAAGTGAGGCTACCACTTCCCTCAATCTCCTTTCCGTCACCAGACCTACCAACTTTCCCGTCTCATCAACCACTGGCAGACGCTGGATATTATGATCCCGCATCTGTGTCTGAGCAAGATGGAGTGGGGTATCTTGCGTTACTGTAATAACATCAGTGCTCATATATTCACGAACATACATATAACCTCTCCTTTCTCGGGATCTATGTATCCATCCTGATAGCAGCACATTTCAACGCTTTCTTCCCCTTCATCAAAACCCTTTATGCGACGTCCTCTGATAGATGGAGCGAATAAAAAAACCGCTCTACCTATCAGAGATTTGAGAAAGAGAGATAAGGAAAATTTCGGTCTTTAACCCCTTATAAATAAGTTAAATACCTGCAGCAATTTCACATCATTGTGTATCCACCGCTTACACTCAATGTCTGGCCTGCGATATGGCCCGCACGATCTGAAGCCATAAATACTACTGCATCGGCAATATCCTGCGGCTTTCCCAACTTGCGTAAAGGATAGGCCTTTGCGGCTTTTTCCAGCTTATCAGGCGTGAGAGCAGTAAACATATCTTTCCATAAACTTTTTTCACCTATTTCATCCGATGCGCCTGGAGGGGTCATTCCAGGGCATACGTTGTTAAGTCTAATCCCATGCTTTCCTAATTCCCTCTCCAAGGATTTAGTTATACAAATAACTCCAGCTTTACATCCGCCATAGACAGCCTCACCGAATTCTCCCATTCGCCCTGCATCCGATGCAATGGTAACAATACTTCCTTTCTTTTGCTCTATCATTGTATCCAAAACTGCCCTGGTGCAATTTATGACACCCCAAAAATTAATGTTTACGACCTTTTCCCAGAAATCTCTTGTTTGCGTCATAAAGGGACTTACAATATCCCAGCCAACATTGTTAACCAGGATATCTATTCTTCCAGTATCAGCCTTGACCTTATTTGCCATCGCCTGAACCTGATCCCAGTTAGTTACATCTGCCGGTATCTGTTTGATGTCCAAACCCATTCCCTTAGCTTCGGTTATCATGGCTATTGCCTGTTTTTCATCCCAGTCGGTGATGGTAACCTTTGCTCCCTCCTTAGCGAATGTATGAGCAATAGTACGTCCTATATTAGCTGCACCGCCTGTAACAATCACTACTTTATCCTTTAAGCCTAAATCCATTCTTACACCTCCTAATATTTGCTTTATTTTAGAACTGCTCTGACACATTCGACGTGATTAGCTTAGACATCTTCAAAATCAACCTTGCAATTTGATGCCGTACATCCTTGCGTTTGAGAGTTCTTGGCACTTTTTTTCTAAACACCTTCTCACATTTTAAATAAGCACCTCTGATATTACAACTAAACTCATCTATCCATATGATAACAACCCGTGCCGTACCCGTTAACTATTCGATTATCAGCAAAGGCAGGTCCAGCGTGATCCATCTATATCTGATTTTCCCAACTTTTCCATTTGTCTTTCTTTACATTTTGCGGTATTTTAACCGTAGAAGCAATTATTTCAAATTCGGCGTTTTTGTTTATCCGAGATATGCACTTAAGTCGGGTTAATATTTCTAAAACATTGGATTCAGTTATTTTAAAAAGAGAACTAAAAAAGAAAAACCTCCACCTCCGGATGTTTTCTGGGATATGACCTTTCGAGAAAATAAATTTACAACACGCCATATATTTGGATTACGAAACACAAGAGGCACGGATAAGAACTAACTCTCCTGTGTGCGCGATTTTAGCGAGTTTGGGGTTGGATGTCAAGCTTAAATTACTTTCATTTTCTTATGGCTGATGATTTCTCTCCTGATACGTCATTTTTGGTGATTTCATAAAGGATGGTGATTTCGATGAAGAGGTTCTATTTGACGTTTATTTTAATTGTATCTATCTTTTTCTACGCCACCTGCGCTTTTGCCCAAAACCCCTTTCCCCTCACAAATCCGGACAAGCTTCGGTATCACCCCCTTCAATTCAACCTACCTAAGGTAGAAAGGATGGTGCTTAACAATGGAATTGTTCTTTATATCTTTGAGGACCACGAACTTCCCCTGGTGAATATATCCGTCGTCATCAGAACAGGTTCCATGTACGATCCGGAAAATAAAGAAGGTCTTGCAGAATTGACCGGAACGGTCATGAGAACAGGTGGAACAGATACCATGACCGGCGACGCAATCGATGAAGAGTTGGAATTTCTCGCCTCTTCAGTTGGGGTTTCAGTCAATATGGAATCAGGATCATTCACCTGCTCCGTATTCAAAAAAGACCTGGATACCGGTCTTAAAATATTTTCTGAAATTTTGATACATCCGGTCTTTGAAGAAAACAAATTTCTGCTGGCAAAAAATCTAAAACTTGAAGAGATAAGAAGAATATCTGATGATCCGGAAAAGCTAACTTTCAGGGAATTTACCAGACTTTTATACCATGGTAATCCGAGGGGGAAGCTTGCCTCAACATCATCCATAAAAAACATACTAAGGGATGATCTTCTTCAATTCCATACAAGATTCTTTTATCCGGCAAATGTAATGATGGCCATTTCCGGAGATATTACTAAAGAAGAGGCTGTCAGCAAGATTAATCAATATTTCGGTATGTGGCATGCTTCGGGAAAACAAGATGAAATCCCCTACCCTGCTGAAAATCATGGCGGCAGCACCTTTTATCTGGAAAAGGATATCCCACAATCTATTATTATTACCGGTTATTTCGCTCCCGCAAAGGGTACATCTAATTTTTACCCCTTCACGGTTCTCGATTTTATCGTGGGCAGTGGCAGTTTCCGTTCCCGTATCTTTGAAGAGATAAGAAATGATCTGGGCCTTGCTTACAGCGTGGGCAGTTTCTATAGAGGAAAAAGCAAATATGGCGTTTTCGGGACATACGCTATAACCAAAACTGCATCAACAGGAAAGGTACTCTCCTTGATCCAAGCCATTATTGATGATGTGATAGCCCGCGGAGTCAGCGAAAGCGAACTGGCCCTGGCCAAAAAATCCATTGACAATAGCTTTATCTTTTCCTTTCTTTCGGCGGATCAGATCGCTTATCAGCAGTTGATGGCAGAATATGATAAACTACCTGAAGATTATCTTGTAACATATAGAAATAGAATAGAAAAAGTCAGTAGAGCCGATATAAAAAGAGTTGGCCTCAACTACCTACCCCCAGAAAAGGCTCTTATCCTTGTTGTAGGCAATGAAAGTGCCTCTGATCAGCTCCTTCCCCTATTTGGTAAGGTTAATAAGATCAAAGGAGAGTTAAGTTATGATAGATAAGGTCATTTTTGAAAGGATAGTCAAACGGATTATTGGCTATGAAGACGCCATGGTTCAGTTGCAGATCAATCTCACGGCCATCCCGGCCTTATCTCCCGACAGCGGCGGTAATGGAGAATATGAAAAGGCGAGACTACTTTTTTCCTACCTTTGTCAATTGGGATTCGCAGATATTGTTAAAATCAATGTCCCTGATGACAGGGTCTCATCAGGGATCCGTCCCAATCTCATCGCCACAATACCCGGCAAAAACAAAAATAAAACAATATGGATACTTACGCACATTGATGTAGTTCCCCCCGGAGAATTGAGCCTCTGGGAGAGAGATCCTTATAAGGCTTATGTAAAGGAGGGCAGAATATACGGCAGGGGCACGGAAGACAATCAACAGGATATGGTTGCCTCTATATTCGCAGCAAAGGCCTTCCTGGATGAAGGAATAATACCGGAAAATTCCATAGGACTGGCCTTTGTGGCTGATGAAGAAACGGGCAGCCAGCGAGGTCTGTTATACCTCCTGAAAAACAAAGCAAATCCTTTTCGGAAAACGGACATTATTGTAGTTCCAGATTCCGGAAATGAAAAAGGAACGGCAATAGAAGTGGCGGAAAAAAGTATCCTCTGGCTTCGCTTTAAAACTAACGGTAAGCAGTGTCATGGAAGCAAACCATCTTTAGGGAAGAATGCCTTTCTGGCCGCATCTCACCTCGTAGTTAGATTAAATGATCTTCACCACGTCTTTGATGCTTCAGACCCTCTTTATCATCCTCCAACAAGTACCTTTCAGCCAACGAAAAAAGAGGCTAATATACCCAATGTAAACACGATACCAGGAGAAGATGTCTTTTATATGGATATCCGGGTACTTCCCCGGTATTTATTAGCTGACGTTATCTCTGAAATCAGAACCATGACCGGTGAAATTGAAAATAACTTTGGTGTCTCTATCGATATTACACCCGTCCAGAAAGTGCAGGCCCCTACCCCTACTCCTCCTGACGCCCCCGCCGTGATGGCTCTTAAAGAGGCTATTATGGATGTCTATCATGTATATTCTTTACCTGTTGGTATTGGTGGAGGAACAGTTGCCTCCTGCTTCCGTAGAGAGGGATATCACGCAGCGGTATGGTCAAAAGTTACTCAAACGGCACATCAGCCGAACGAAAATTGCCTTATCGCAAATATGACGGGAGACGCAAAGGTCTATGCTCACCTGTTTCTACAAAGGTAACTATTTTTCTATAAAGGTAACTTAAAGATTTGCGGAAAATAAACATCAAACAATAATTTCGTCGTATTTTTTGAAAAAAATATCTTGACGTACAAAAATAAATTCTTCTATAATCCAGATCGTATTGTTGTGTTGATTTTCTGGCAGAATGGTTTAATAGATAATAGATAGCAGCATATATTCCTTACCTTTCGTTGCTGGTGTCTGGTATCTATTTAACCATCAACAATAAACCCTCTAAAAAAAATGAACAGATTTAAAAAAAATTAGGCCTGAAGAGTCGTATATTTATGCTTTCTCTTTTGGTAGGGCAATGGGGGGATATACCCTTAGTCAGGAACCAACAAGCGATTAAGCAATTCTAAACAATAAAAAAGGAGGAAAACGTGGAAAGGAAAGAGAAATACCTGGTTGCTTGCGATGCCGGGGGTACTATGACCGATCTATTTGTAGTTAACCCGGATGGCGAATTCGTAGTAGGAAAAGCAGCTACTACACCTTGGCAGGAATCCATAGGGTTCTTGGAAGCACTGGATGATGCATATGAATTATGGGGCATCGATTACAAAAAAGAAGCCAAAAATCTTGTCCCTGAATTTGCCAGCTGTGCTTACACCGGGACTTCCATACTTAATGCCATGATCACACGTCATGGGGTAAAGGTGGGAATGATTGTCAATAAAGGGTTTGAACAGAGTTTCTGGCAAACACGTGGAAGCGAGACTACCCTGGGATATGCTACCCCGGAAATATTCCATACTGTATATCGCAGGCGTAAAGAATCCTATGTTCCGTTTCGCAGGATCCGGGGAGTTACAGGAAAGATTGATGTTCATGGTAATGAGATAATTCCTTTCTATGAACATGATGCCAGAACAGCGGTAAGAGAATTGTTGGACGAGGGCATTGAATCCTTGGCCATCTGTTTTCTTGCCTCCTTTGCTAACCCAACGCACGAGATAAGGATGGTTGAGATAGCAAAGGAAATTATGAAAGAAGCAGGGATAGATATCCCTATCATTACTTCCCACGAGATATGTCCTGTGATCAACGAATTACCGAGAATGAACACAGTGGTAGTACAAGCATTTGCCGCCGAGCCTGCAAGAAAACAATTACTTGATATTGAGAAGGAACTGAAAAAGGAAGGCTTCAAATATCCTCTGCAGATGGTATTATCTTATGGAACCGTGGCCGATATAAGATGGCCGAGAATGGTTGAGGCCACAATGTCAGGTCCGGTGGGTGGAATTCTGGGAGCCAAATACCTGGGGGAACAGGTAGGTATAGAAAACTTTGTATGCAGCGATGTAGGCGGTACCAGCTTTGATGCCGGGATTGTCTTAAAGGGGAGGATCCCCTTGAACCGCGAACCGGAGTTCCAGAGAATGTATCTATCCTTGCCGATGCTGGATGTTCAATCGATTGGTGCAGGCGCCGGAACGTATATCAGGCTTGATGAATACACCAACAGGATAAAACTGGGGCCTGATAGCGCCGGTGGTACCCCTGGCCCTGTATGCTATGATAGGGGGAACCTGATTCCTACTATCTGTGACTGTAATCTGATCCTGGGAAGGCTAAATCCAGACTATTTCCTTGGCGGTAAGGTGAAATTGAATGTTGATCTGGCTTTTAAAATATTTAAAGAAAAAATATCAGACGTACTCGCCATGGATATGTATAAATGTGCAGAAGGTATAGTTAATCTGATTGACGCAAATATGCGGCGCCATCTGACAGGTTCAATAACAGGTCATGATCCGAGGGAATTTGTTCTCATAGGATTTGGAGGAGGTGCCGGATTGCATCTGTCTAATTACGCTGCTGACATATCATGGAAAGGTGTATGTACCGTTCCCTGGGCAGCAGGATTCTCCGCTTTTGGTTGCGCGGCTATGGACTTTGCACACCGGTATGTCAAGAGCGTAGATCTCATGATACCGGACAATCCGGATGAAGCGAGGCGGACCGGGATTGCCAAGACACTGAATAATATCCTGGATGAGCATATGAAAGCGGCAGTGGATGACTTTGCAAGAGAAGGATTCCAAGCAGAAGATGTTAAATATGCCCCCTTCTTTCTCATGAAATATTTCGGCCAAATCATGGATATCGAGGTGCTTTCGCCGACAGGCTGGTTAAATTCTCCGGCGGATGTGACAACGTTGCTGACCGAGTTCGAAAAGGTATATAGTGAGACCTATACCATGGTGGGTTTGGCACCGGGGACGCCGTATCAAATAACACAGGCTGGGGTTGTAGCCAGTGTCGCTAACAAGAAGCCGAAAATAATGGCTTATGCCTTAGAAGGCAAAGAACCTCCGAAAAAGGCTTTCAAGGAAACGAGGAGAGTATATCATGGTGGGGAGTGGAGAGATGCGAAGATTTATGAGCTTGACGAGATCAGACCGGGTAACAACATTAAAGGTACTGCTATCCTCGAAGCTCCTGCTTATACCCTTTACATACCTCCCGATAAAGAAGTAGACATGGATAAACACAAGCTTATCTGGTTAAAAAGACGTGTATAAAAAAGCCTTTAATAAGCTTAAGAAATTAAAACTACTCTTGACAATATATAAGGAGGTATCATGCAGGTAGTTAAGAAAACCTTAAAGGAACAGCTTAAGGAAAACGAAGAACTGTTGAAGACAACGGGATATCGTTACGGCCTAAAAGAATTAAAATTGAAAAACCAAGACCCCACTGTATATGAAGCGGTGTGGGGAATGATGGAGCGTGTTTGTGAGGATGCCTGTAACACGGCCGTACATGTATCAGCTTCAGCACCTATGGGTGAGGCGCGGGATGCCTGCTGGGGGATCCTGTCCCCTACTGGTGAGGTAGTTTGTTGTTCAACTGGTATCATTGGCCATTTTGCTTTGCCCCCGCTTTTCATGAAATGGGCGATTGAACAGGATTATGAGAACGACCCCGGAATCAATGACGGGGATGTATTCGAATGTAACGCCCCGATCTCCGCCATACATGCCAATGATATCTACGATATGGTGCCGGTTTTCTGGGAAGGCGAACTAATAGCCTGGACATTTGGCGTTGGTCACACCCTGGATGTCGGTGGAATAACACCCGGCTCTCTGGTTATGGCATCGAAAGATTGTTTCACCGATGGGCTTACACTTATTGGTGAAAAAATCGCGGTAAATGACAAGTTTTTGAAAGAATATGAAAGAAGAGTAATGGCATTCACCCGGATGGGATTTTTCTGGCTTTTGGATACAAGAGCCAGGGTTGCCGGCGCCCACATTGCCCGTGCAGGAGTTCTTGAGGTGGTGCAGAGATACGGCGTTGAATTCTACAAGCAGATTGTGAAGGAGTTTGTAGAAGACAGCAGAAGATATGCACAAGCGAGAATAAAGGCACAGTCGGTGCCCGGAAGGATACGCAGAAGAAGCTGCAAGGATGTTATGGCTGAAGGTAAAAAGGTAATATTTACTGAACAGGACAAGAATTTCATCATGATGTCAGGTATGGAGATGACAGTAGATAAGAACGCAAGGGTAAAAATGAGCTTCGATGGAACCAGCAAATGGCTTCCTTTTGGTGTGAACAACGGCATGGCTGGTTTAGCTTGCGTGGCCACTTGCGTCTACTGCAACATGGTTGGTTTCGAGTATCACAACTCGGGTTCGTACGGTGACCTTATAATTGAACCCGCCCCGGACGGTTCGTTTGCCAATCCTTACAATGTCAATCCATTTGCTTCAAATGGGAGCAGTTGGGCCGGTATCATGGGTTTCATGTCGATGGGATACGAAAGCTTCAGTAGATTGTATTACTCAAGGGGATTTGTGGAAGAGGTAATGGCAGGAACATGGCATTGTCCCGGGATTGACATAGGAGGAACAAACTTATCCGGTATCTACGTTGTCCTCGTAAACGTTGAGATGGTCCCGGGAGCCATAGGCGCCAGGGCAATTGCGGACGGAGACAACACCGCCTGGGGTTGCATCTATCCTAACGCCGATATGGGGAACGTGGAAGGACTGGAATCCGTTGGTCCTTATGTATGGCTCAGTCGAAGATTGGCAGTAGACGGCGGCGGAAAAGGTAAATACAGAGGAGGCCTGCATCTGAATTCTTCTTATATGATCTGGCCATCCGAAACAGGAACCTTTACCCTTACGGATACCGGTATCACCAATCGGGTTCCTCACAATAATAGTCTGTACGGCGCGTATCCGCCGCCGATAATTAAGCAAATTATCGGGGATGGAAAAGCTCACAAGAAACTTATCGATGAAAAGAAGGAAGTAATATTCGGCCGTGAAGATCCGAGGAAACCCGGTCTTTCAAAACTGGGAGAAGGCAATTATCGTCTTACTGAGGCCCCGATACTGTTTCCGGAAACCCTGGATAGGTACAGTATCGTCGAGGCTGACCATGGCGGATCTGCAGGCTTCGGGGATCCGATAGAAAGAGATCCGAAACTTGTCAAAGAAGATCTGGATATGACTTTTACTACTCTGCAGACAGCGCGTGACGTTTGGGGTGTCGAAGCTCACTATGACCAAGGTTTAAAGGAGTGGGTCATTGACGAAGATGCAACGAACAAGAGAAGGAAAGAATTAATAGACAGGAGAAAGAAGCTGGGAGTGCCTTACAAGGAATGGTGGAAAAAATCAAGAGCAAGGGTGATGAAAAAAGATTTCATTGAACCGTTGCAACGTACACTCTCAGAAGCAATGAGTTTATCACCCAAGTATGCCCAGGAATTTACAGAGTTATGGGGATTGCCAGCGGACTTCACTTTTTAGATAAGGAGGAAGGGTTAAAATGTCTGAAGATTACACTAAGCGGGAATTAGAAAAGCTTATCGATGGCCAAGTGCCTTGGGATAGATGCCAGGAAATAATTAAAAATCCAAAAGACGAAAACAGGTTCGAAAAGGTAACAGAGATTTACCAAAGTCGAGCGGCTTTTAAGGAGCAAATTATACTCCCCCTGACTCCCTATCTATTTATAGTACAAAAAGGAAAAGATTATGTAGTTAAATGCAAGTGTGGCCAGGAGTTTGGGGATTATAGGGTTAACTGGAAGCTGTATTCCTCGATTTTTGTCAGGGATACCGAAGAGACCATGGAAGAAGTGTATCCGGGGGTTCAGAGACCGGACCCGGATTATTGTGAGGTTCGAGAGTATTACTGCCCGGGTTGCGCGGCTCTATTAGAGGTAGAAACATTGCCGCCCGGGGTGCCTGCGGATTTCGAATTCCTACCTGACCTTGATACCTTTTATTCGGAATGGCTGAACAAGCCGCTGAAGGAAAAAACGGAATTTGTAGATAAAACACCAGAAGTTATTGCCCAGTGGGCAAAGGAGATTGGGTGAAGCAGCACCGTGATGACCTCAAAATATTCCGGTGATTTTATTTGCTTCATAGCAATCCGAACCTGTAAGTTATGCCATCACTATCCCCCCATGCAGAGGCTATTTTATGCAATGGGGGGATATCTATATCAAAAACGTCTTTTCAGAATGCTGGAAAGGCACAGTGAACAGTGAAAAGGAGGTAAAACTGGATTCTATGAAAGCAATTGATATGCAGGTAAACGTATTTAGCAAAGAAAGGGGCGGGATGTTCAGAGATCCTGTTATTGAAGCAGATCTGATGAAATACTTCAAATCAGGTGATCAACTTTATACAACTGATGAAGAGATGATCAACGAACTGAAAGCGGCTGGTGTTAAAGCGGTGATCTTCTCAGCCACGTGGAAAGCTCTCGGCTGGAAGGATTTTGATGAAGTAAAAAAGAGACATGACCACATAGGAGAGCTGATAGCTAAGTATCCGGATACTGTTATAGGAGCGTGGGTAGCCCTTGATCCAAACACAGGCTATAAGGGCTTGAAGGAATTGGAAAGGTGTATTGTAGACCTTAAAATGTTCGGAGTTGCGGCGTGCGGAGCCCTAACCGGTGTCCCCGTCAACGACAGGATGTGGTATATATTTTACGATTTGTGCAGGGAATTGAAAGTTCCTGTCAAGCTTTGGGTAGGACATCTTGCTATGGGAGGTTCCGGAGTACGCATCTACCCGGAGAACCCCATACCCCATGTCGATGACGTAGCCGCCGAATTCCCTGATTTAACTATCATTTGTGCTCACTCTCCCTGGCCGTTTCATAATGAAATGACATCAGTTCTGATAAACAAACCTAACGTATATAACGAAGTGCATGGTACATCTCCCAAGTATATTCCTGCCGAATATAAGCGCGAGATGAACAGCCGTATCCAGGATAAGGTCATGTTTGGGTCGGACTATCCTCTTCTAAACTTAGAGCGCTTGTTCAAGGACTGGGACAGTGAAAATTTCAAACCGGCAGTATTAGAAAAAATTTATTATGGAAATGCCGAGAGGGTTCTCGGTCTGAAATAACAAAGCCATATTGTCAGGAACAGTCCCTTGACTTGAGATAGAGTACTTTTTTTCTACGTTATGGGTTATTATGATCTTTTATAGATACAAGATGGCCCAACACGTACTCAAATAGAAGAGGAGGAGGAAAATTATAATGTATAAAATACCATTTGAAGGAGACCAGCGGACCATTGGTTATATGCTGGAGGATAGGGTCAAGAAGTACCCGGACAAAGTATTTGGATATATAACCGGGGAGACTGTAACCTATGCTCAGTTAGGAGAAAGGGTGAATCGTGTTGCCAACTCACTCCTGGACCTTGGTATAAAAAAGGGGGACATCGTGAGCATAATGATGTCCAATTGCCCGGAATACATATACACCTGGTTTGCTCTGGGAAAGATTGGTGCGATTGAAGCTGTTGTAAACACGGCCTTCAAGGGAGAAACGCTTGAGTATTTCATCAACTACGGCGGTGCTGCAGTTATAGTCACTGACGAAGATCTCGTCGAAAGATTTTGCGATCTACAGAATTCTCTTACTGAATTGAAGAAGATAATAGTAAGAAAGGTTCCCACATTCGAAGGGAAGATCCAGGATTCAAAGTTTGAAATTATCCCTTATGAACGTCTGTTCGAAGGTTCTGCCGAAGACCCGAAGTCAGAGAAACCTCGCTATATGGATCCGTTAGCCATCATGTATACATCAGGTACCACCGGAGCATCGAAGGGAGTTGTTGCTTCCCATAATTCCTGTTTTACAGCCTCAGCAGATTACATAGAGATACTTGGCCTAACTCCCGAAGACAGGCTCTATGGCTGCTTGCCTCTGTTTCATATGAATGCGCAGTTTCTTACCACACTGAGTACATTGGTGTTGGGCACAACATGTGCGCTGGTGGAAAAGTTCAGCGCGAGTCGATTCTGGGATGACATAAGAAAATACGAGGCAACCGTATTCAATTTTCTTGGTCCCATGATTAACGTAATATGGATACAACCGGAGAAAGATAATGATGCTGATGTCCCAGCCAGAGTTGCCTTGGGTGTGCCCGTCCCGCATGATCTCGAACGGCCCTTCGAAAAGAGATTTAATCTCAAGCTTTTTCAGTGCTTTGGCTCAACGGAGGCGAATACCATAGCAGCTACACCTCTTAATGAGGAGACACCGGTCGGCAGTTGCGGAAAACCTCTGCCACATTACGAAATAAAGATAGTCGATGATGATGACAATGAGGTTCCCCCTGGTGTCCGAGGTGAGTTCGTATATCGTCCCAAACGGCCTTTCACCATGATGTTGGGATACTATAAGAAACCAGAAGCAACCATAGAGGTCACGAGGAATCTCTGGTATCATTTTGGAGACTACGGTAAAAAGGACGAGAATGGTTTCCTTTATTTTCTCGATAGAAAAAAAGAGTGTATGCGTCGGCGGGGAGAAAATATATCTGCTTCAGAAGTCGAATCAGTGGTTAATAAGTACCCCGGTGTTATGGAGTCAGCAGCCTCGGGCGTCTGGGCGGATATGGGCGAGGAAGAGGTCAAGATCTCTATCATCCTTAAGGATGGCGCCGAACCGATAGACCCTGTTGAGTTAATGCGCCACTGTGAGAAGGGATTGCCCTGGTATGCTGTGCCAAGGTATTTTGAGTGTCGCGATGATTTTCCACGTACGCCAACCGGCAAAGTCGCCAAGTTCAAGCTAAAGGAAGAGGGTACACATGATAATCTGTGGGACCGTGAAGCCGCAGGATACCAAATAAAGAGGCGATAATTCCAAGTAGAACATAATTATGTGGATCAAATATAAAAAACTCTTTTCTAAATTAAAGCCCCACTCAATCTTTGGGTGGGGCTTTAATTTAGTCTGTAATCTGTTTCTTTACACAATCCCTCCGCAAAAGGTTAAAGTAACAGATTATGAATTGTATGATAACATACCCAGATTACTTAGTCATTATTGTTTTTTGAGTGCGTAAGGTGACACTACCGGTCCGTGAATATCCCTGAGAGCCACTAGTGCCTCCCGCTGTCGGCCGAGGATCAAAAATAATTTTCCCGGGATGCCGGATTCTTTGCTGTAGGCGGAAATTTGAAGATCGATGCGGGCAATAATGTTATCCACATAAAGGGAAAACTGCTTCAGATAAAGATCTTCCGGATATTGCTTGTCGATAATCGTTTCAAAAAGGTGTTTTAAATCCTGGTATTCAGGCAAAAAACCAATGGGCGTCGCAATAGCCCCTAGATCACCATGAACACGTCTTTCCAGCCAGGCCATCCAGACTTTGACGTCCCTTTTTTCGCCCAGTAGCTTCTTTGAGGTGCCGCCCCGGGCTTCATCGGTTAAAAAATAGTTGAGCCCGGCCATTAATGGTCGCTTATCAGCAGCAATCTTGTCGCTGCCGAAAAAAGTAAACTGGGCGTCCATGTAGTCAGCCAGCGCACCGGGGATAAAAGGAGCGTTAGCCCAAGGCGCTCGTTTGACACCAGTTGCCCCCACCTCGGTGGCAGTAGCTGCCGAAACGATAGTCGCACCGATCACCACCCCATCATCGGTATTTTTCGCTACCCACACCGGCGGCATGGTATCGCTATCCCGACCGCTGTAGGTGATGACCCTGGTCTCTACCCCAGTCGGGTCTTCCGCTTTCTCCGAATAGTTGTCAAGCGCCCTTGAGGAGATTGTGCAGCGGGAATTAGGATGAGAGATAGGAACCGGTTTTCCATTACTGTCTACCTTTCCTTTGTGCCATTCCCCCTGGAAATTGGTTCCCCGTTTCGGTTGTTCTTCACCGTCTCCGGTCCAGTGTGGAGTTCCGTCCTCATTGATGAGCAGGTTGGACCAGATCACCTCCGCTCCCGGATGGCGAAGGCATTCCATGAGTTTGGGATCTCCTTCCCAATTTACGTCCTCCATAATGCCGAAAATGCCGCATTCCGGGTTAATTGAGCGAACACTACCGTCGTCAGCTATCCACATCTGAGTTAAGTCATCCCCAACAAAGTGACTGCCGGCCATAGCCGTTGTGGTCTTTCCGCAACCACTGGGAGCAGCGCCGGCGACCCATGTAACGCGACCACCTGGACCGTCGATACCAGTAATAAACATATGCTCGGCCAGCTCGACACCAAATTTTTCATAAACTGATCTATCAACCGCAAAGCGGTGATTACCCTTTTTCAGTAGCAACGTGTTCCCGGCATAGGTACAGTTAAAGCTGTAAGTTGTCCAGTGACTGCGGTCCATAAACACGCGAGCGTTGGGCAGATCCTCGGGCCGATTCAGGCCTTCACTGTGAATATTAGCAAAAAAGTGTCCCAGTTTCGTGACCTCACGCTCAAATACCGTATAAGCGTTGCGATAGAGTATTTCGGCGCTGTGGGACACGTAGGCAGAGCTTGTAATTTCAATAGCCGGGTTGGATACAGGTGAACCTGCCGGCCCCCGAATATAAAATCCGACTACCATGGTTTTCCCTCGCATGATACCCGACATTTTTTCCCGAATTTCATCCAGGGCCTGCGCCCTGAGCATCTTATTGGCTAGGGAACTGATCTGTTCATCTTCATTGGCAATGTAAAAAGTGCGGTCGATAATGCGCCCCTGCTCGTCCTTCAGATCATAATGTATTGTATGCATATCCATAGGAAGAGGTTTTTCCTCCCCATTTTTAACAGCCAGATCACGAATGAACGCCCGGTCCGCTTCAGATCCGGTGTTGATAAAAACCGTGTCCGGCTCACACATGACAATAGCATTAGCGATTTTTAACAATGCTTCGACGTTGTTTATTTTTCGGAGCTTTTTAAGCTGTGACTGATCCATATTCTTTTCGAAAATCTTATCGGCTGCCTCCGGAGAGTCAACGCCTCCAATTGCCTGGACAATATCCACACCTTGTTTCTTTTTCAGCATGTAACTTTTCCTTTCTATCAGTAATAATTCACAATAACATCCGACCGTTTCCATTTGGAAACACAGTGAGCACCCTTTTCACCCTGCCAGTAGCAAATGTTCCCCTCCGGGCCGACTACTTCGATCACAGTGACTTCTCTGGGCTTTCCGACGGCAATGACCAAAAGAACTTACAGATGTTCGGGCGTGTCCAGCAAGGTGCCTAACCTCTTACGGTCCACAAAACCAATAACGCAACCGGCAAGACCCACCGCCCGTTCACCCAGCAGGTTGCTCCGGGTGGCTATTTCATGATCGACGGCAAAATCTGCGCTCACAATTTTGTATCACCGGGGATCACGATGCAGGCGAACGGCCTTTCTCTTTTCTACGACCGGGTTAGTTCTTGCAATACCCACCCATGCCAACTACTTAAATAGCTTAGCATCTTTCCCTGATCACCGTGCAGAACACAATACATCAGCGCAGGTGGACAGGCGGGCCATGTTCACCAAGATTCATAAGTCACGACAATGACAATATTTTTTCCTGGATCGTCATGTACACCATACATTGATTCAAGTAAGAATCTTGTCAAACTCGCCTCGAATTTCCATAAACGCCTTTTCCCTTTTATAGATCGCACGGTTTTTTCTTCTCGGATCAATTGGACGAATAATGTCCAACTCGGGAGTGGGCAGAAAAAACCAGGGTATATCCAATTTAATAAAAATTTGCTTTTTTATCAGGGAAGTATAGACCAAGGTTATCTTATATGTCAAGTCCATTCTCCTCCCAAATATAGGCTATATTGCGATATTAAGAGAGATATGCCTGAAAATTTTTGAGGTTCTTTAAAATTAAACAATGGGGCTGAGAGCCGAGGGAGCACTAACTTGCTGTCGGCATTTAATGCACCAGTAATTGGAGCAAAGTATTGCACGATGTTGTAACAGTTGTTTCTTACTATTAGAGAGATACAAGATTTTTAAAGAATAAAGTGAACTTTTCCGGGATATTTATTTACCTGCCCCATAAAATATATGTTGAAATTATTAAATATCAGTTTGACAAAGAAACTATACTGTTGTAAATATATAAAATTAACTAATCAGGGTATTTATTCACAGGATGGGAAATTCGCTTCCTTCCTGGAATATCCTCCTGAGACCGCGACGAAATCGAAAATTCCAGCGCCTTACAGGTCGCCACATCGAAATCGTAAACAACATAACCCGGGTATATGGTAGAAGGCCGAGATAAATCTTAAATTAGATACCCGGCCAGGTAATGGACGTTTAAAACTCACGGATTTGCGCCACCGGTCACAATTTTAAAAACAGTATGAGACTATTTCCACTTCCGTTATGTAAAATAACGTAACTATTAATTGCCCCCTGTTCTAAAAGGAGTCTTATGATCGAAGCGGAAGGTATTTGCAAACAATATGGTTCCATAGAGGCGGTGAAGGACGTTTCTTTCAAAGTGGAAAAAGGAGAAGTGGTGGGATTATTAGGCCCCAATGGCGCCGGAAAGACGACCACCATGCGCATTCTGGCCTGTTTTATTCCACCGACCCGAGGACTGGCAACGGTTGGCGGGTTGGATGTAACACGCTACTCGTTGCAGGTTCGGCGTAAGATCGGCTATTCAATGGAAAGGACATCATTGTACCCTGAAATGAGGGTCACGTCCTTTCTGCGATTTGCCGGTGAACTAAAAGGACTCGGCCAAAGTAAATTAAAACAGGCTGTGCCTGAAGTTATTGAGCTTTGCGGCCTTGAAAAGGTAGGTAACCGGATCATTAATAACCTTTCCAAAGGATATCGACAGCGTCTCGGGCTTGCCCAGGCTTTGATCGGTCAACCTGAGGTCTTGATCCTGGATGAACCAACCGTAGGTCTCGATCCTGAGAATGTTTCCGAAATACGGCAATTGATAAAGGGCTTGACTGGAGAACGAACCGTTATTTTAAGCAGTCATATCCTTTCTGAAGTTAGTATGATATGCAGTAAAGTAATAATCATGAATAGCGGCCGGATTGTCGCCGTTGACACCCCTGCCCATCTGGGCATGGTGCTTCAAGACAGGTTGGCCACAGATGTGCAGATAGAAGGGCCGCAGGAAACAGATATTGAAGAGTTGGGGAAAATATCCGGGATATGTCGTGTCAATATCCTGGAGCGATTATCAGACAACCTATTTAAATATCGCCTGGAGTTTGAAAAAGACACAGATATTTATCCTGCCTTGAATGCCATGACCTTTGAAAAAAACTGGGTACTGAGGGAGATTCAACCGGTCAAGATGACCTTGGAGGATATTTTCTTAAAGGTCGTTTCCAAAAAGCAAGAGCCTAACGGCTAGGAAGTAAGGAGGCACTTATGGGTTTTTGGCCCATTTTTAAACGAGAAATGAAGGCCTTTTTAGTATCCCCTTCAACATATCTGGTCCTGACCATTTTTCTGCTGCTGTCCGGATATTTTTTTTATACTGATCTGATCAAGTTCAATTGGTTTAATGTGCTGGGTAAAGAAAACCTAATGACTGGATTATGGCAGTATTATTTTAACGATTTACGGTTTATAATGATCTTCGTCCTGCCACTATTCACTATGAGGCTTTTTGCAGAGGAAAAAAAGCTTGGAACCATGGAGCTGATAAAGACTTATCCGGTAAGAGATACGGAAATTATTGCGGGGAAATATCTGGCCTGTATTGCGGTATTTGGCGTGATGTTGGCTCTGACCTTGACTTACGTGGTATTAATCGGGGTTATATGGAATTTCCTTGAGATTGCGCCGGTGATGGCAGGTTATCTCGGTATTTTTCTCCTTGGTTGTGCATTGATTGCCTGTGGCCTGTTTGTCTCTTCTGTTACCGACAACCAGGTAGTCGCCGCTATAGGAACCATGGGATTTTTTATCTTTTTCTGGTTTCTCACCTGGAATGAAATGATCGGCAGTGCGGAACTTATTGCAATTCTTAAACGTGTATCTTTATTCGATGCTGTCTTTGATTTTTTCAAGGGAGTAATTAACACGAGGAATATTATCTTTTTCCTGTTGGTCGCATTTTTTTTCCTTTTTCTCACCCATAGGGCTTTGGGATCAAGGGCAGTGAAGGGTGTGAAATGAGTACAACAAAATTCAGGCTGTTCATAAGACGTTGTTTACTATGGGGCAATATTTTGCTGGCCGTTCTTTTGGTTCTGGGGATATGTACCTTTATAGAGATTATCGGTTTCAACCATAAGTATGTTATAGACCTGACTCCGGAGAAAATATTTACCCTGTCGGATAAAACCCAAAATATTCTCGCTTCTCTAGACGCCGATGTGAATGTAATCACTTTCTACAAAATGGGAGAACGTGAGCAGAATGCCGCAGTCTTGGATATGTTTACCTCTGCTTCCCCCAGGATAAAATACCTTCTGACAGACATGGATCGTAACCCCGGAAAGGCCAGGGTCTATGGAGCCGTACATAGCGGTGACACTTATATCGAATACAAGGGGAAAAAGAAATATCTCCCCGTGCCACAGGAAGATCTCCTTATTAATGCAATCCTGGAAATGAGCCAGGATAGAAAAAAGGTCCTTTTTTATTCCCGGGGACATGGCGAAAAAGATGCATACAGTTCGCTGGAAAAGGAAATAAAAACGGAAAACTGGAAAGTTGAAGACCTGTATCTGGCAGAGAAGGAAGACATTCCATCGAGAGATAGATCTGTCCTGATGATTGCTGACCCTGAAAAGGATTTCTTTGAGCATGAAATAAACATGCTTTCTCGTTACTTGTTGAAAGGGGGGAAGATCATACTACTGCTTGAACCTTTTATAGATCTTCCAAACCTGAAAAGTTTTCTCGAAAAGTATCAAATTCTTTTAACAAATGACATTATTATTGATAAAGAAAACAAGCTGCTGGGCGGTGATTACCTGGCTCCGATCATCCCCTATTTATCCAAGACTCAGTTTACGGAAACACTCCGATCTCCCTTGTTTTTTTCTACAGCTCGTTCTGTGGATATAATGGGAGACTTGAATTTTAAGCTTTCCTCTCAAATTCTAGCTAATAGTGCCGACCATAGCTGGACCAAAACCGGAAAGGAAAAAATAAAGCGTGGGGAAATAAATTTTCAGGAAAAAACTGACAGATCAGGACCAGTCCCCGTGGCAGTATGGATCACGCTAAACAATGACAAAGTTCAGGACCAACAATCACAAGGAGAACTGATTTGCATCGGCGACTCGGACTTTATTAGTGATTCTTTTTGGGAGGTAATGGGAAACAAGGACTTCTTCTTAAACACCGTTGAATGGCTTGCCAGGGACAATACACTAATATCCATTACACGTAGAAAAGGCTTTGATTACGAATATCATCACCTTGATGCATCACAGGGACGTTTTCTTTTCTGGATTTCAGTCGTCATTCTGCCTGCTATTTTTTTGGTTATCGGTATTATTATAATTACATTTAGAAGAGTAAGGGGATGAATAAAAAAACAATAGCAATACTCCTTCTTATCTTTATCGGGCTTGGGACCTATGTCTATTTCTTTGAGACAGACAGGTCAGATGAAGTTGTTAATAAGGAAGCAACTGGGAATAAGGTCAAAAAATTATTAAGTATCGATCCTCGGGATGTAAATGAAATAGTGCTGACACGAAAAAACGAAAGAATTGTCTTTAAAAAAGAAACCGGTCAATGGATCATCAAGGATCCTATAGCAGCAACGGCCCGCAACGAGATGGTTGACGGGCTCCTGTCAATTTTTGATTTTGGGATTGTGCGAGAAATAACGACGGATCTGTTGGATGCATCAAAATATGGCTTGGATAGTCCTGAAATTGAGTTTGAAATAAGATTTAAAAACGATAAAAAGCCCCCCCAAACCCTTCTTCTTGGAAATGACTCTCCCGATTCGTCCAGTTGTTATGGAAGGTTAAAGAGTCAGTCAAGGATTGTCCTTCTGGGGGTCATCTACAAAAGAGACCTGAGCCTGGATTTAGATACTTTCATTGAAAAACCAACGACAACCACCCCCCCTTGATGTCTTTGATGTCTGTACCCAAAAGTGATTTTGATCTTTTGCAAAAATTTATGTTATGTGCGGTATTTTTCCGTTCCCTCTATGAAGATATTACCACCGTAACAGTCCTGAGCAACGATTACCGGAAAATCAACTACTTTAAGCCTGCGAACTGCCTCTGGACCCAATTCTTCGTAGGCGACAACTTCGGCTTCCTTAATCCGCTTGGCTATTAACGCACCCGTGCCACCTGTAGCGACAAAATAAGCACTTTTAAATTGCTTTAAAGCATCTACAACGCCTTTATCCATCTCTCCCTTGCCAATCATACCTTTCAATCCTGCTTTTATCATGGCGGGGGAGTACTTATTCATCCTTCCGGAAGTAGTGGGACCAGCCGAACCAATCACCTGACCTGGTTTAGCAGGAGTCGGCCCTACGAAGTATATAATCTGGCCCTTCGGATCGAATGGCAGGCTTTCGCCTTTATCAATCAGTTCCACCATTTTTTTATGCGCGGCGTCACGGGCCGTGTAAATGTAGCCGTTTAAAATAACCTTAGAACCTGCGCGAAGCTTTTCTATATCTCCATCAGATATGGGTGTATTTAATTTTATCGCTTCCATCTTTCTACCTCTCAGATTATGACCTCTTTATGACGCGCCGAGTGACATTGCATATTTACTGCCACCGGTAAACTGGCTATATGACACGGATGAGTCTCTATGTGAACCGCAAGTGCAGTAATCCTGCCACCCAACCCCTGAGGCCCTATTCCCGTATTGTTTATTCTCTTGAGGAGTTCATCCTCCATTTCCGCGTAAAATGAGTCGTGATTAACCGAACCAACCTCCCTTAGAAGAGATTTTTTAGCCAGATAAGCACATTTGTCAAACGAGCCACCGATTCCTACGCCCACTATAATCGGAGGACAAGGATTGCCCCCGGCTTTTATCACTGTTTCCAGAATAAAATCCTTTACGCCTTCCTCACCGTCGGATGGCTTTAACATCTTAATCGCGCTCATATTCTCAGAACCGCCGCCCTTTGGAAGGACTATGATCTTAACCTTATCTCCCTTTACAACTTTGGTTGATATTACGGCGGGTGTATTATCACCGGTATTTTTGCGCCTGAGAGGATCTTCCACTATCGATTTTCTTAAATAGCCGTCGCCGTAACCCTGTCTTACCCCCTCCTGAATAGCGGATTCGAGGGTAGCACCTTCGATATGAACATCAGAACCCAATTCGACAAAAACAGCCGCCAGACCGGTGTCCTGACAGAGCGGCAATTTTTCTCTTCCGGCTATTTCCGCATTTTCAAGAATCTGATTCAAAATCTCTTTTCCCAGCGGTGATTCCTCTCTGTCTATGGACTTCTTTATCGCTTCGACGACATCGTCTCCAAGAAAATAATTGGCATCCATAGATAGCTTTTTCACCGCCGACGTAATTTCATCGGAATTAATCTTTCTCATATTTCCCGCCTCTGCTAAATTCGTCCCATACTTTTTAAAAAGGTTTTATCAACACGCATCACAAACTTAGCAAGTCTTTTCGTAACAATCTTTCCACAAAAAGCTACAAGCCCTGGCGTTAGTTAGTGTACTATTACACCAAACCACAGCGATTTATACTTACAGCAAAATATTCTCCTTTGCAAGCCTTTTAAGGAAGTACCGGTGACTGCGTTTGAAACGCATAGAGTAGTTAAAAAAATCCGGGCTCCCCGTTTTACGGGAAGCCCGGATTTTTTTAATCCTATTTCCTCAGCAAGAAGTCTGTAATTATTCGGCTACAGACCATATACTGGGGGAAATATCCACACCAAAAATATTTAACTGGTATGGGGCTGTCGGCACACATTATTTCTTCTTTCTTTTCTTCTCTTTTTTCACAGTACCCGGTTGATCTTTAAACCACAAAACCAGGTGTTCATCAACATCTATCATCTTGTGCGGAGGAATAACAACGGTTGTCATGGTATGCTCTATAACGGACGGACCCTTAACCCGGTTCCCCGCCTTCAGCAAATCCATCTCCCAGGTGTTATATTTTACCCACTCTCCACAATAATAGACATCCCTCTGTCCCTTGAAGCACTCCTTAGAGGGCGCTTCTGATTCGAGAGGATACTTGCGAATTTCGGGTTTTGTTCTGTCTACATACGCGAGAAGAATGCACTCAGTGATGGCGTAACCAACTTCAGGGAAGCGAGCTCCCACAGGATATATTGCCTGGTATAATGTTTCAAAGCTATTTATCACACTATTAATATCATCCACGGTATTAACTCTTCCTACGGGAGAGTCAACCTCCCAGCTATCGAGCTGTCCGACATATCTGGCCTGCACGGCATATTTCATAACTACCTTGTCTTTGGAATAACCTTCATTCTCAAAGTCCACATATGCCCTTTCTTCCAGCTCAGCCCAAGTGGTATTCATGGCCTTTGCCTGTTCGATTTTGAATTCGTCGGACATTTTCCGGGTCCAGACAACATTGACAGTATTTCCATAGCGATGGAAATAATCAGCTGTAGCAACGCCAAAAGCGGAGAAGGCCGCTGCCCAGGGTACTGTAGCAACAGCTGCCAACTTAACCTTGTCAGCCACACCCCACATGTGCATCGGACCGCTGCCTCCATAACAACACAGTGTGTAATCCCGCGGGTAATAGCCCTTAGATAAAAGTGAATCCCTGACCTGATCGGCCATTTTGCTGTGGAGCAGCTCCAGAACATCCTCACATGCATCATATACATCCATGCCTAGGGGATCAGCCATTCTTTCCTTAAGGCATTGTAAGGCGTATTCCTTGTCGAGGTTAATCTTGCCGCCAAGGAAATACTCGGGATTAAGATACCCCAATATCAAATCGCAATCTCCGATTGTTATTTCGGGGTACTTATAGCAGGTGCCGACGAGGTTGCCGGCGCTTTCCGGCCCTAAGGTTATTCTTTTAAACTCTTCGTCTATGTGAAGTTGCAAACCAGTCCCACCTTGTACGCTATCCAGGTTTAACACGGGCACGTTTAGCCGGTGTCTGGCAAAATCAGACTCCGATTTTATACTGAGGGTACCCTTAACCATAAACCCTACATCCCAGCTAGTGCCGCCCAGATCGGCAGCGACAACATTTTTAATATCGAGCTGATCACACATAAGCCACTTGGCACCCAAGAGACCACCTATCGGCCCGGAAGATAACGCTTCGTATAACTTTGGATATTTAATGTTTACAATCGCGCCGTAAGAAAGCATAGTCTGAAGAGGGAACTTGTAACCGTCCGCCTGTGCCTTTGCCTCCACATTTGCCAGTGCTGCCCTTGTTTTTTCAGCCGTATAGCACTGGAACAAAAGGCTTTTGAACCTCATGTTTTCACCGCGGCGAGGGGCGATATCGTTTGATATTAAAACGGGGATATCCATACCTCTTTTCTTCACTAAGTCTAAGGCTATATCTCTTGCTCTACGTTCATGTACTGGATTGGCGTAAGAACACTGGAAACAGATCCCGATTACATCTACCTGCGCATCCAGAAGTTCGTTAACGCCTTTTACAACGTCGTCCTCATTCAGAGGAATAGCCTCTGTCCCGGCTTCGAGGTGACAACCTACAAAGAAAGTGCCGCCCACGATCCGACCACCAACGGGCTTGGCATTGTTCCTGTCCATTAATGGAGCAGGATGATCATGTACTGCGACATGCATACGATCGGTGAAAGACATTCCCAGCCATGTCAGACCGCGATTCATAAACACCATATGTTCGAAACCCTTGGTCAGTAACATACCCACTGTTCGGCCGGTACGGGTTATTATACAGTTAAGCATCGATGTTCCTGTATATGTGGAGCTCACCCCGTTTGCATGGACCTCTTTAGAAGTTAAACCCCAGCTTGAAGCGGCGTCTTTTACTGACTCCATATAACTAATAGACTCGTCCTGGGGCTGGGTTAAAGATTTTCCAATCGTAAAACTCCCCTGCTCATCTACAAGGAAAGTATCCGTCATCGTACCCCCAGCGTCCAGCGCTATAATACATTTACCTTTCATCGCCATTACTACACCTCCTTCGCCCATTTTGAAGTTAGATCAGCTGTCTTATCCTGAAACCAATCAGGTGACTCATCTTCGAGAGGCTTATCATGCATCCTATAAACCAGATCGATATCGGGCAGGATTTCAAATATCGCAGGATATCCCACAGGCACTACTTCCACCCCTTGCCGGGTAAAACAACCAGGACAATAATATTCTCTTGACTCAACCAAGTTCGGGTTCGGTATGACTTCCTCCATACTCATTACCTCACGCCACTCCTCTTTTGATCTCCTGACGCGTATCCTGCAGCTCAACTTCCAGTTAATCCTGTAGTCCCCATATTCCTGCCCACAGATACACTTCACAATCCTACTGCCGTCATCCTTTCTAACCACATAGAGTTTTTCGGTCATACGGCATAATATTTTTTCTTTCCAGGGGACCCTCTCCTGGAGTACTTCCATATATTTCAAAAATCTATCTTCGTCCTTTTCTTCCAGGCGCATCATCTGCTGGCACAACTCCCAGGGAAGCTTACCTTCCGTTATTAACCTTATCCTTTCCTTGGAAGCAACCACGCTAATATCTACTTCACTTTGTTCACTCTTCATTTTTATCCTCCTTAGAATGAATAATCTTTATCTAATCCCCAAAATTCCCTGAAATAATTGCCCCATTTCTCATTCGCGATTGCCTGCTCAAAGAGAACATGGACCTCTTCATCTCCAACTTCTTTTTTCAGGATCTTCTCTCTTTCTTCTTTCCACCACTCGATTGCAGAAACTGAGTTCTTCTCTCTTTCCTTCAGAATCTCCTGGCGAGCCTTGGCCGTCGCCTCCGGTTCTATTTCATAGATACCATCGCTGGTCACAACTTCTGCACTGTATATCCTTTTCGCTATCTCCGGTGATATATAGTCAAAGTTCAAGTCTTCCTCTATTCTATAGAGATCTCTATCAACTGGGTCTCCCCAGCCTTCTACGGAATGTGCCAGGATGCAATATATATCCCCGTGCTCCAGCTGTCTGGGCGGCGCTTCGCCCTGATTTATGATATACTCCTCACATGTCAGCTTGCCATCCTTGATCCATTGCTTTATCTCTCTAAAGCTTCCGGGATATTCGCCCTTCTTTATTAATTCAGGCATGTTGGTCTTCTTAATATATACCTGCGCATGGCCCTGGCCCGGGTAGCTCCCGCTGGGTCCAATACAATGCGTTGTAACCTCGGCATTCATGGAACATGAATCGTTAACCTGGAAAAACTGACCCGGTTCATTAACCATAAATGCCAGCGTATAGCCTATGCCACCTCTGTACTTACCGTGTACACAGTAATCCGTTGTTACCCCTCTGATTATGTTAAGGAGCGGTGGTTCGATAGTTTCCCAATCCTCGCTTTCACCGTAATCAGTCTCGGGATTCTGTCCTGAAGCATCACAGACACCACCATCCATAAAGGCGCGGGCGCCGGAATGCTGAGCACCAACCAGGCTGAAGTTACTCATTCCCCAGGGTACCCCGTTGCTGAAGGTCCCGGACATTCCATACATATTATAGTCGCTCGCTTCGAAAACAAACGTTTCCTCTACATATCCTCTGCCCCACAATGCCTTGCTCAGTGCACGCATCATAGCGCCCTGACCGTTTCTGCACCCCATGACTGCCGACGAGGGTGTGCCGACAAAGGGATTAGTCGGGTTAGCCACACTCCCCGGAGGACGGATAAAGTCCATAAGATAAATATTGGCGGTGTGCATATTTTCGCCAATCAGGAATACCGGGTACCAGGCGAGGTTAATCCCAAATCGGAGCCCTCCCATATACATGTTGTAATGATGCCAATCCTGGTTACTTGCCCCGCTAAAATCATACGTTGCACGCCCATTACCGAGGGTAAACACAAGCGGCCAGTGTAACAACCAATTCTTGTTTGCCTCCGGTATCAACATACCTAACTTACCTTTATATTTTACCGGTTGCAGGAAAGGGACTTTATATTTGCCGGGCATTACCCATTTTTGGAGGCGCTTTTCCATTGTCGCTCTTTCCCACTCTAAAATCTCATACATACACTGGATTGTGTACTCAACGCCAAACTCCTCGCAGATCTCCAATACCCTGTCCCTTATCATGCCACATCCTGCAAAACGCATTTTATTATCCAGGATGTTCATTTCTCCCGCCCGTGTTCGCCTTTTCCATGCATCTTCCCACCACGGGTAAAACGTATCATTTTCTCCTGACCTTGTCACAGTATAATCATAGCCTTCGACAAAGACATTCGGCGCTATGGGAGGCACTGCTCCCGGTACCATTCCGCCGACTTCACCAATATGGTTTACACCACCACCCCAACCTACCAGTGTGCCTTTATATATGATGGGAACCCAGGTAAAACAGTCCGCGGCATGAGGGGCACCATAATAAGGGTCGTTACATTCCCAGATATCACCATGTTTGGTGCCGGGATTTACATCGTACCCTAATTCGCAGAACGACTCTAGGACAACCGGCATAGTAGCGGAATGACCGACCAGCCCCGTAGAGGCGGCCATACAATCTCCTTCCACTGTCAGGAGACCGAATACCAGCTCACCCATACCGGTAGCGGCAGGTGAGGCCGCCACATACTTTCCTATCTCACGAGCGGCCATTACTGCAGATATCAGCCTTGCATTAAAACGATTGAACTTTACAGGGTCCTCATCTAAAAGCGCAAACTTATCGATTCCCCAATAATGTCCTGTCTCTGTTATAATGCGATTTCTTGCTTCAATCCTGCTTTTTAAGCTATCGAACTTTGTTCGCCAATCCATATCTGACTCCTCCTTTAATAATTGAACTATCGAACTTTGTACACCAACCTATATCTGACTCCTCCTTCCCTAATTATGCCCCTCCTCCTGCTTAATGACACGACCCTTTTTCAAGGGGCGTTCCTAACTTTTAGTCATAGCGCCTTAAATAATTGCGCATACCATGATCTCCGTTATTACCTAAGATTGATCAATTGTCAAGACTTTTTTCTTAACTTTTACGCATGGCGTCTTATTTATTTGCGCATCATCCATTTTTCGTTATTACTTATGATTGACCAGTTGTCAAGACTTTTCGTAATCTATATACAACGATTTATTTTAGTGTTTATATCTATCGCCTTCGTAAGATATCATTGCATCGGCTACAAAAATCGAACTGAATAAAGAGGGTTGGAATAGTAACATAGGAGGGTGTAAAGTAATCTTTCTTGATTTAACTTCGGTAATTTCTGGAATTTCTTTGTGATCCACTTTGGTTATCGGATCAAATTCAACAGTAATAGGCCTTTGCTTCACGACGTTATTTAATAATCGTTGGCATTGCCTTACACCGAACTGCACGGAAAACTTCTCCGCGAGGTGACGGCTGAGAAGTTTTCCGTCCCATGTGTTTTGGGGATATTGAAAAGACAGGGGAGATTGGCGCAAGTCTATTTTGATTGCCTCCATGATTTCCCCATTAAATCTCCTTGGACGACCGGAACGAGGGTTATCTACGAGACCTTCAAAACCTTTTTCTTCAAATCGTTTTACCCAGTACTGAATAGTCCGTGGGCTGTGGCCAAAAAAATCCGCAACTTCGTAGCAACTGAACCCTTTACAAATCATCAAGACAGCGTGGAGACGATGATCATATCTCGATTCCTCGGACCGTTGAATCTCTTGCTGAACAGCCATTTCCGTGATTGCCGCATCCTTAATTTCAAATTTACGCATGACTGCCGCCTTTCTTGTTGGAGTAAACGTAACAGAAAAAATCATTATGCGCAATTATTTTTTTCGCTATTTAAGAGCTAAACTTTGGAATAGCATTTTTGTTTTTATACTCTGGCCTATGCCTCATGAGCGGGATTTATCCGCTGGATTTTGCTGGAAATTTCGTTGTGTTACCGGTAGATAATTTTGTTTTGTCGGAAAATGAACTAAACAGAAGAAAACTAAACAACCCTCGACTATAAGTCGAGGGTTGTTTAGTTTCAGGTTTTCCGTTGTTCAAATCTTATACCTTTTGGATGGATACCCTATTTAAATCCTCACGCTGCTAATCAGCGGCCAGGATTTTTGTGTTGGCTGCATTAGTTTTAATTTTATCAAATATAGAAATTTTTGATTGTGTGTTTTCTGATAGATCTTTCACATTTTCAAAAAATCATCATTTTTTTCTCGATCAAACTGCCCCTCAGAAACCATAATGGTCTTTACATTTAACATTTTAATTCTCGGACCGACCAACAGCCTCTCATCATCCACAACCAGCGCACCAAACAAGTGATGTTCCTCGAAAAACTCCTAAAGCTCTTTAAACGAAGCCTTGTCCGACACACTGAGAGGCGAGGAATGCATTACCTTGCATTCCCCCTGGGGAAGTTAAATCACCCATCAATAACCTCTTGAAATTATGGCAATAAAAATATCACAAGCCTCGGGATGAGACGGCAGTACCTCTTTGATACATGCTCCGCAAGAAAGATTTTCATCTTGTCATGAAATCATATTGCAATCAAGACAAAATAGATTCTGGGTATTGTGGGGTTAAGTCCACGGTTGACCTTCATTATAACCTGGCAATCGTCAAGCGTATACTTGACCCCTATCATCTTTGCTTGACTTGTATATGAATTTTTTCATTTTTAAATTCTACGATATCGCCTGAAAAGATCTTTTTTCTTTTTCTGGTTTCGACCTTACCATTTACTATAACCTGACCTTCAGAAATTACATGTTTCGCCGCACCACCACTATCGACCATATTTTCGAACTTTAATATTTTATAGAGCTCAATGGGCTCTTCTGTAATTTCAATTTCTCTCATTATATAAACAACTCCCTCTCGATGCTATTTAAATACGCCGAACGGCAAGCTAATCGGCGGGCATAAGGATGTCGGGCTGCGAAACAGACCGCACGAGTAAAGTGCCGACCGCTTCAATGACTTGTTGCGCCGCGCGAGGCAACTATTTCGTTATAACTTTCCAATAATCACGGAGTAGAGTAATCGGAGCGGCGACGGTGAGCCAGACTCGGCAGCGCCGTGCTTTGCAACCCGTTGTTATCTTTTCTTGGTTTTCTTGACATGCGCGATCAGCGGCTTCTGGCCCTTTTCCTTAAAGCTGACAATGATTTCCTCTGCTTGTTCAAAAGGAACTGTTATAAAAGAAAAGTTGTCCATTACCTGTATATCACTGATATTTTTGGCTTTAACTGAGACCCTGCTCAAAATAAGCTCAACAAGTTTTCCGGCATTAATCTTGTCGTTCTTCCCAAGTGAGACAAAAAGTCTTGTTTTACCATGTTGATCAAGATGCTTCCCTTCTGCACGGGCCTCTTTTATTTCTCCATAGATATCAGGATTAAGTACTTCTTCGAAACAATAGTTAAGTATACCAGCCAATATTTCTGTCGGATTATTATCCCCAATCAATTTCTTAGCCCACTTATAATAACCAGTATCAATCTTATCTTCAAGAATAGCAGCCAGATCATCGGATATCTTTTGCTTTTTGACTTTGATAATATCTTTTACCATTGGCACTTTTGATTTCTTAATATCAGTCTTGGCAATCCGCTGTATGAACATCAGCCGCTTATACTCACTTGGAGTAATAAACGTAATGGCAGTCCCCTCTTTCCCGGCTCGTCCTGTACGGCCGATTCGATGAACATAAGACTCTGGATCATTAGGTAGTGAATAGTTTATAACATGGCTGAGGTTATAAACATCAATTCCACGCGCTGCAACATCTGTTGCTATAAGAATATTGATTCTTTGTTTCTTAAAGTTGCCTAAAGTTCTTTCTCTTTGATCCTGTGAAAAATCTCCATGAATAGCTCCTGCGTCATATCCTCTGTCTATTAAATGAGCTACAAGAGAATCAACATCACTCTTTGTTCTGCAGAAAACCAAACCATAAAAGTTATCTTGAATATCAATTATCCTGCATAGCGCCTCAAATTTTTCGGAGACTTTTACCTCAAAGTATATTTGCTCCGTCAGATTAGTTGTCAGTTGCTCTTTCGTGGTTGTAAGAAGCTCATAACCGTCCATGTATTTGTGCGCAAGCTCCTTGATCCTTTTTGGTATTATTGCAGAAAACAACAGCGTTCTCTTATCAGGATTCGTATACTTCATTATTTCTTCCAGATCCTCAATGAACCCCATATTCAGCATTTCGTCTGCCTCATCAAGTATCAGGTGCTCAATTTTCCCAAGATTTAGTGTCTTTCTGTTAAGATGATCAATTACCCTGCCCGGAGACCCGACTACAATATGCACACCTTTTTTCAGTCTGCGTAACTGCTGATCAATAGATTGACCGCCATATATCGGTATTATTTTGACATCCTTGTCTCCTTTGAGTGAATTGATTTCTTCTGATACCTGAATGGCTAACTCTCGCGTAGGAACCAGAATCAGTGCCTGAACCGTTTTGGAATTTGTATTAACCATTTCTATTAGAGGTAATGCGAATGCAGCCGTTTTGCCTGTACCTGTTTGTGCCTGCGCGATGATATTAGTATCATCGCGCAGCATTAAAGGGATCGTTATGACCTGAATTTCGGTTGGCTCTTCAAACCCCTTTTTATTGATTGCTTTCAGTACATTTGCTGAAAGTCCAAGGTCACTGAATGTCTTTTTGTTTACCATCTCTCTCTCTCTTTCTAATTATTATCTATTTGCTCAATAGAACTAAAAGAACACATAATATTCTCTGCAAAAAGACCACAAAACATCTCTAAGCATAAAAAACATATGTGTTCAAGTCTGACAGAAATTGACAAATAAATTGTTATTTTTCACAAATGTCCCATGTTGCCTTTTCCATTCCTGCCTTTTATAAATCCATAGTCAGATAACGTTCGGCGGTCTATTTGTCCGCACCGAACAAACATCTTCAGCGGCGCGGATATATCCGCGTCTGACTTTAAGAGTATTGTTATGCTTTGTTTTTGTTGTCCGGAAGTTCCAACAAGCGGACATCTTCAAGATCGACGGTTCTACCTGCTGCTTTTTTTGATGCCACCAAATCCTCCAAACAAACAACATAGAACTCCTGCCCCTGATAATTCATTATTTGCTTACGCTTCCATGCATCTTCGAAAATTAACCCCGGGGTCTTTGTTTGTACGTCGATGCGCAGTCGATCTTTGAAGATTGTTATTTCGTTTGAAAGAATATCGTCTTTATTAGTGAGTGAGGCTGTCGCCAGACCAGCATCCAAAAGGGCATCTAATAAACGACGGGCATTTTCGTCGCTGGCTTCAATGAGGATACCTAAATCGAAGGTTGCTCTTGGGACTCCGTATAAAACGGCTGCGATACCTCCTAACACGAGGTAGTTCACATTATATTTTTGAAAGGATTTGAATACGTCTATTAAACGGTTGATCATCTTTTTTTTCCAAAATTTCAGGATTCAATGTCAAGGCTAAATCTGTATAACAGCACAGCAAATCCATTCTTTCCTCTATAGATAATGATCGGAACCATTCAACCTTAGCCTCAATAGATTCATCATCGCGATTGTGAGAAATATTTACATTCATATTGATTATTTACCATAGATTGATCTATTTTTCAATGCATAACCTGCGACGCTGAGCGGCGGAAATGAAGCGTAGCGGAATTCTTGTCCGTCTGCGTGGCTTTGTTCTGCCCTATGTTTTCCTAATATGTTTCCTGGTTAGGAACCAAAAAAATATCCCCATACTGGCCCCCCCCCAGGTGCACCAATGACGACACATGACTGAACCCGGAAAGCTGTTTCCATAACCCCAGAAATTGCATCGCCACCCATATCAGAAACATCGCGTATACCGGCATGCGAAACCATATCATGTAGTTCGACATGCGAATCAACATGGGAAAAGGCAATCGAACCACAAAGCTAATTCTCGCTCGTGGAAACTTGAGGGCGTAAAAGGCTATGATACCGGAAATGCCACCACTGCCTCCTATAAAGGGAACTTCCGGGCAATAAGCCCCGATCATATTCAGTATATCCCCGGCTATTGCCGAACACAACAGGAGAAGCAGGAGCGCTATTTACCCAGGTAATCTTCTACATTGTCCCCAAATACCAGAAGAAAGTACAGGTTTCCGAGTAAGTGGACAACTCCACCGTGAAGGAGAAATGATGTCAAAAAAGTCAGACCTCCGTACCGGTAAAATTGGAAAGGGATGAATCCGAAATTCTGAACTACATGCTGATAATTAGTGAATGAAATTAAACTGACAACAAAAATCAGCAGTGTAAGAGACCAAGTCATCACAGGTAGTTGACTAATCCGAGGGACTGACCCCTGTCGTCAATAGTGTACACTAATTTGTTTTTCATGCCGCTTGTTTCAATGTGTAAAATTGCTTCTCAAAAGTAACCGGAGACAGATAGCCAAGTCTGGCCTGCCGCCTTTGCCGGTTA
>JBAZOY010000024.1:0-32076 GCA_041648505.1 Syntrophales bacterium
ACGTCATGAATCGTTTGGCAATGAATATTTGTAAGGCGTTATCAAGTTTTGGGACAAAATATCCTTTTTCAGTAAGAAGTTTTTATATCGCAGCATAATTGGAACAGGGCTTTTTCAACAGCCCCACTATTACCTGATTATTACCCGAGAGGCAATCGGTATGAGAAAACATACATGGGTTGAAAAGGTATACATGCTTCCCCCTAAGAAGAAATGTCTGCAGGATTTGTAATGGACAGGTACAGGAAGCAAAGATTGAGGATGGTGGACTCTCAGATTCGGTTGAGGGGTATTACAGATCCGCGCGTATTGAACGCCATGGAAACGGTTCCCAGGCATCTTTTCGTGGACGAAGGCCTCATTGATCAGGCATACAGCGACAATCCACTTCCTATAGGCGAAGAGCAAACCATATCCCAACCTTACATTGTTGCTCTCATGACTGAGGCTTTGGAGCTGAAAGGAAAGGAAAAAGTTCTCGAGATAGGGACGGGTTCCGGTTATCAGACTGCCATATTAGCGGAACTTACCGAACGAGTACTGTCCATTGAACGTATTGCATCTTTAGCCGGCAAGGCCCGAAAATTACTCGATTCTCTAAATTATTTTAATGTAGCTATCAGGGTTGGGGATGGCACATACGGGTGGAGAGAAGAATCTCCTTTCGATGCTATTATTGTAACGGCTGGTGCTCCTGAAATTCCCGGAATTCTGCTGGAGCAACTTGTTATTGGAGGAAAACTTGTTTTGCCTGTTGGCCACCGCAACTTACAAACACTGATTAAGTTGACCCGCCTGTCTGAGGATACAAACGACATAAAGAAGGAAAATCTGGGGGGATGCCGTTTCGTAAGTCTTGTCGGGGAACACGGATGGAAAGATTGAGATAAAATTATGTTCCTCTCCAGAAAATTCATTGTCTTGCTGTTAATGTGCTGGTTCTTTTCCGCCTGTTTACCTCCACCGTCAGGTAAAAAAGTAACCTGTTTACCACCGTCAGGTGAAAAGGTAAAAATGACTTACAATACCAAACAGGCAAAGGGGGTATACCACCGGATAAAAAGCGGTGAAACCCTCTGGAGTATCGGGCGTGCTTACCAAATCAATATCCAGGATCTGGCAGAGATAAATAATATTAGCGACCCAAATCTGATTAAAGTTAACAATGTAATTTTTATCCCTGATGCTGATCAGGTCATTGACGATGTTATGTCTTTGACAAGAAGATCAGAAGTGCCTGCCAGAACCAGCAAAGAACGTGCTAGTGACTTAACAGCAGAACCGCATGAAGATAAGGCCTCCCAGGAGGATAAATCACTGCTGTCCTCAAAGACCCCAAGAGAAACAACATCTGGATTAAAGACAACTTCTCCTATAGTTACCAAGGAACAGTCAATACAGTTTGACCGGAAGCGTTTTATATGGCCGGTAAAGGGAAAGGTAATATCAATGTTTGGGATCCAGCCGAACGGCATGTATTATAATGGGATTAAAATAGCAACAGTGGAAGGGGCAAATGTCTTGGCGGCAGCAGACGGAACAGTAATCGCTTCTGATACACTGAAAGGCTATGGAGAAACGATGATCCTTAAACATGAAGATAATTATGCCACAGTTTATACTAACTTAGGATGCAGGATGAGAAAAGTTAACGATAAGGTAAGCAAAGGTGATCGGATTGCTCTTTCAGGTAACTCAGAACAGAAGGAGGAGATCTATCTAAACTTCGAAATCCGCCATAACAACAAGGCGCGAAATCCGCTTTTTTTCCTCCCCTGAACCGGATAAACCGGAACATGTCTTATAGTTGTTGTCTTTGATCCAAGTAGAATCAGTAGTTGCAACACGCAATACGAGAACCTTGAAAAGTATACGCATCGGCGCTCAACAATCTTTGTTGATCATACTTTCTCGCGTTACTACAAAGGCATGATGCCTGAAACAGCTTTAATTCACGCATTCCGAATCTAATTTCCACTATTTCGCAAAAAAGGTAAGAGAAAAAAACGCCCCTATGTTTCTGCTTGGAACTGACAGTTCCAAGTTAAAATAGATTGCAGGCATATTAAGTTCTAAGATCAACCTGTCTGAAATATGTATTGCTTATCGAAGCTAAATATGATAAATTATTTTAATTATTTAGTTAAAATCGAAAAGAAAGGTGGGTATATGAAATGTTTAAGAATGGAGATTTGGTGGTATACCCGGCGCAGGGCGTAGGCGTTATAGAAGCTACAGAGGAAAGGGAAGTTGCAAATAGAAGGCAGTTATTCTACATTATCAGGGTATTGAACAATGGCATGAAAATCATGATTCCCATCGATAGTGTAGAATCTGTAGGCCTCAGAGATGTCATCATGGAAACAGAAATTCCTAAGGTTTACGAGATATTAAAGGATAAAGATGTCACCGTCGACAAACAGACATGGAACAAACGATACAAAGAATATCTGAATAAGATCAAAACCGGTTCAATATTTGAAATTGCGAGAGTCCTGAGGGATCTTTTTATATTAAAAGGTGATAAAGATTTATCCTTTGGTGAGAGGAAAATGATGGATACGGCGAAAAACCTGTTAATCAAGGAGATATCCATTGCAAGTAACTCTGAAGAAGCAGTAATCGAACAAGAGCTTAAAATGCTGTTTGCCGTGCAGTGAGCATTTCGGAAACCGCTTTTGCTCATTTTACTAAGCAATTCACAAAAATAAAGCGGAAGTTTTTCAGCAACAGAAAATCCTTAAGGAAAGGAGGTGAGATTGAATTGATTTTCAAGTTTATCTTGCTTTTGATATGTTCTTTAAGCGGATATTTTATTGTATTGAACTATTATGGATTTCCACCATCTATTATAGGATTATTTCTCGGCCTTTTGATTGCCCTGTTGGTTATGCGGATTGAGCACGTTATCAGGCAGATATCCCTCAGAACGATACTGGGGGGTGTTGTGGGTATGTTCGTTGGCTTGTTCATTGCCTTTTTATTGGCCTATGGCCTTAGTTCTGTAAGCAATATCAGAGGAGAAAGACAGGTGGTTCCTTGGATATATGCCTTGTTGACTTGTACTATGAGCTATCTTGGTCTTGTTGTTGGATCAAGAAAGATTGAAGAGTTTCCGGCTCTTAATTTTGGTAGGAGCGTTGAGGCGGGCGATTGTAAAATCCTCGATACAAGTATTGCAATTGATGGCAGGATCGCGGACATTTGTGACACCGGTTTTATTGAGGGTAAGTTGATAGTTCCTCGATTTGTGCTGAATGAATTACAGCATATTGCCGATTCTTCCGATACCATGAAACGTTCCAGAGGAAGAAGGGGCCTTGATATTCTAAACCGTATGCAAAAAAGTGGTGACGTTAGCATAGAGATTATCGATCAGGATTTCCCCAAGATTAAGGGCGTTGATGCAAAGCTTGTAGCTCTGGCAAAAGAGAAAAATGGTAAGATTATCACCAACGATTATAATTTGAATAAGGTTGCCGAACTGCAGGGCGTAAAAATATTAAGTGTCCATGAACTTGCCAATGCCCTGAAACCCGTTGTACTACCTGGTGAAGTGATGGCGGTGAAGATTATCAAGGAGGGTAAGGAGTCAGGGCAAGGTGTGGCCTATCTGGAGGATGGAACGATGATTGTTGTTGATGACGCACAGCAATATCAGGGTACAAATGTGGAGATTATGGTAACCAGCGTACTCCAGACAACAGCGGGAAGGATGATATTTGCAGAGCTGAAGGATATTGTCCCGGAAAAGAAAGCTCATGTGTTAGATTACAGGCAATAGTTACCACGCAAAGCCCGGGATAAGATTTAGAAAGGTCCGGGCTTTTGTATTTTATAGAAGTATAGAGCTTTATATTAAGGATACGGTGATGAAAACGGTAGCGATTATCCCTACCGGTGGTTCAGGCAGGCGGATGGGAGGAAGTATCGCCAAACAGTATCTCCCTCTGGCCGGCATTCCCCTTCTGGTGCACACTTTAAGTACATTTCAGAAATCATCTGTGATTGACGATATATTCCTCATCATTCCTGAAGGGGATTTCCTGTATGTGCGACAAATGATTATTGAAAAGTATGGACTTTCGAAGGTCAGCCGGATACTGACAGGAGGCAGGCAGAGACAGGATTCCGTAAAGAATGGCCTCGATGTTGTAGGAACTGAACATAGTATTATTGTCATTCATGATGGTGTCAGACCGTTTATCTCGGAGGAAATGCTTCATAGAATAGTTATAGAGGCATTGCAAGCAAAGGCGGTGACTTTCGGTATCCCTGCCAAGGATACTGTTAAGACGATTGGTGCCAGTGGATGGGTAAGGGAAACGCTCAATCGAGACGGTTTATGTCTGACTCAGACCCCGCAAGCTTTTGAACGGCAGATTATCAAGAAGGCATACCAGACGGCCGGTGAAGATCATTTCTATGGTACCGATGACGCATCTCTCGTTGAAAGGATAGGAATAAAGGTGAAGATGATCCCCGGTTCCTATGATAATATTAAGATTACAACAAGGGATGATCTTGTCTTGGGAGAATTTCTTATAGGCAGGCAAAAGGAGATCAGCAGGGGATAAGAGATGAGGATCGGTTTTGGGTACGATAGCCATAGATTTGTTCACGGAAGAAGACTTATCCTCGGAGGGGTGGAGATACCTTATGAAGAGGGGCTCCTGGGTCATTCCGACGCCGATGCGCTTGTTCATGCCGTATGTGATGCCATCCTCGGAGCTCTCAGCGAGGGCGATATCGGCAAACATTTCCCCGATACGGATCCCACCTACAGGGGCATATCCAGCCTGAGACTACTCTCTGATGTCGGGACCTTAGCAGCAAGAAAGGGTTGCTCAGTAAATAATGTGGATTCCACAGTGGTCATCGAAAGACCGAAATTACAAGGATACATCCATGAAATGTCTTCAAATATTGCCGGTAGTTTGAATATTACCCAAGAAAGTGTCAATATCAAGGCGACAACGAATGAAGGGATGGGATTTGTTGGGCGTAATGAGGGAGTAGCGGCATTTGCCGTGGTAACTCTATGGGAGAAAGAAGATTGAATATTTCTGAAAAACCGCGGGTCAGATTTGCACCATCACCGACGGGAGCACTACACGTGGGTAATGCCAGGACAGCCCTCTTCAACTGGCTCTTCGCCAGGCATTACGGAGGTGAGTTTATCCTTCGTATAGAGGATACGGATCGAACAAGGACCTCCCAAGCATTTGAGAAAAACATTCTGGAAGATCTGCAATGGCTTTCCTTAGACTGGGATGAAGGCCCGGAAAAAGATGGGCCAGTGGGACCGTATCATCAGATGGCGAGAATAGAAATCTACGATACCTACCTTAAAAAACTGATCATGGAAGGACATGTCTATCCCTGTTACTGCACGGAAGAAGAACTGGAAGCAGAGCGGGCATCTCTCCTTGCTAGGAAGATGACGCCGAGATATAGGGGGAAATGCAGACACTTAACGGATGCAACCAAACGAAAGCTTGAAGAGGAAGGGAGACGGCCGGCGTTTCGTTTCCATGTAGGAGAGGGTCTTATCGAATTCGATGATCTCATCCGGGGAAAGATGAGGTTTAATTATACCGACGTTGGCGATTTTATTATTGTTCGTTCCAGCGGAGTTCCCGCCTATAACTTTGCTGTCGTCATTGACGATTACCTCATGAAAATAACCCATGTCATCAGGGGAGAAGATCACCTTACCAATACGGCTATGCAGTTGATCCTTTATAAAACTCTCGGTTTCACACCTCCTTTTTTTGCCCATCATTCCCTGATCCTGGGACAAGACAAGGCAAAGTTGAGTAAGCGCCACGGACCTGTTTCTGTCAGGGAATTTAGAAACAGGGGTATTCTGCCGGAAGCCATGATAAATTATCTCTACCTGCTGGGAAGTTCCAAGGGGAAAAGCAGGGAGGTTTATTCTCTTCCAGAGATCATCAGGGACTTTTCCCTCGGAAGAACAGGTAAAGGCGGTGCCATTTTTGATGAGAACAAGCTGAAGTGGCTCAACGGCTCCTATATCCGACAATATGAGATCCAAAAACTAACAGAACGGCTGGCACCATTTATTGAAGAGGCAGGTTACGATTATAACTCTATCAAGGGTGAGAGGCTTTATCGTCTTGTCGAGGCTGTAAGAGATAATCTCGTTACTCTGTCTGAAATTAGAGACCACCTGGACATGTTTGTTGACGAGAAATATCATCTTTCGGAAGAGGCTATGCAGTTCCTCCGGGAGAGAGAATCAGTGGTAGTGGTAAATGCCTTTCTTGAGGCGCTGAACCAAGAGTCTGGGGGTTCCTATCATGATGTGATCCACGCCGTGCATGAAGCAACCGGTTTTAAGGGGAAAAAAATGCTTATGCCCATAAGGGTCGCAATAACCGGCAGACCATCCGGTCCGGAACTGGAAAAAGTTTTTGCCCTCCTGGGCAAGGCATCTATGATAAAGAGAGTGGAAAGGGCATGCCTTGACGTAATGAAAGGTGTTGACCCAAATGTTATGCTGTGATATTCAACCTCTTAGTTAATTTAGTCATCTTCGCCGAGCCGCTCCGCAAGAGAAATTTTACACCAGGTGAAAACTTTGGAAATTGCATTCATCAGTGCTCAAAGATTGTTTTCGACCATGTACATCTCACTTCGCTGTAAAGGCATGACTCGTCACGCTCTCATACATTGTCTTTACTGATGCTCTCTGGTGGCCGTCACATGGTCCCTGAAAACCTTTTAGTCGTGCCTTATGAACCCAACTTTCACTATTTTACAAAGACCTTCAAACTTACAAGGGGGGGGGCAATGAAATTTATAGATGAAATAGACATCAAAGGGAAAAGAGTTCTGTTCCGATTCGATTTCAATGTTCCTTTAGTTCCCTTAAATGGTTCAAGCATCGCTGATGACACGAGGATCAGAGCCGCCCTTCCCACGCTTAATCATGCCCTTGATGAGGGAGCAAAAGTCATAATCTCTTCACATTTGGGGAGACCGAAGGGGAAAGTTGTGCCTGAGTTAAGCCTTGCCCCCGTCGCGAGGAGGTTGTCACGCCTTTTAGTAGATAAAGAGGTAAAAATGGCCGGAGATTGTATCGGCGACGAAGTGAAGAAACTGATAGAAGAGCTGAAACCGGGGAGTCTTGTCCTTCTTGAAAATCTGAGGTTTCATAAAGAGGAAGAGGCTAATGACGATGGATTCGCCAGAGAATTGGCCGGGTTAGCGGATGTGTATATTGACGACGCCTTTGGAAATGCCCACAGGAGACATGCATCAAACGTGGGGATCACAAAGTTCATGAAGGTCTGTGGCGCCGGGTTTTTAATAAAGAAAGAATTGGACTACGTTAGAAAGGCGCTGAGCCAGCCGGCCAGACCTTTTGTGGCAATTATCGGTGGTTCAAAAGTATCCGGTAAACTTGAGACCTTGACCAATCTCATTAAAAAGGTTGACAAGATAATTATAGGTGGTGGGATGGCTTTTACTTTTCTGAAGGCGCAGGGACATGAGGTTGGTCAATCCCTCGTTGAAGATGATCTGGTGGTTAAAGCCAGGGAATTGATAGAAACAGCAGGGAAACTGGGCATAAAATTCTATCTGCCCGTTGATTGTGTTATTGCTGAGAAGATGAGTGCCCAGGCGGAAACAAGGATAGTGCCGATACAGGAGATCAATCCCCTCTGGATGGGTTTAGATATCGGCCCCGCTACTATTGCCCTTTTTACGGAGGCACTGAATAATGCCAAGACCATCGTCTGGAATGGCCCGATGGGGGTGTTTGAAATTGATGCCTTCAGCAGAGGGACATCTGCACTAACTCACAGCGTGGCAAATTCCTATGCCCTCACCGTTGTCGGGGGAGGAGATACCGATGTGGCGATTCATGGAGCGGGTGAAAGTGCTAAAATCTCTTATATTTCTACAGGAGGCGGAGCATTCCTTGAACTGTTAGGAGGTAAAGAACTCCCGGGGATTGAGGCACTCGAACATTGTGATGAAACAAGGTAGCACCCAGTGAACGATTAACAGAATTTATCGGTTGTTTACCAAAAAATGGTAGTAACAAAATGCGTGGGAAGGGGGGGAAATAAGGGGCAGTGATTTCCCCTTATTGATGTATATTTAACACTTGGACAAACGTATTCTTAGACACTGAAAATAACTAGACCTACAAGAGCTTTGAGAATTGCATCCATCTTTGTTCAAAGATCTTTTCCGACCATGCATATTTCGCTTCGCTGCAAAGACATAACTTACGCGCTCAGATATCGCTTCTGCTAAACCTGAACTATGACTATAGCAAGCACCCTGCAAATCTTTAATTCGCGATTTTACAAAATTCTCGGGATTATAATGTTGTGAAACGTAACCTGAAAATGATAGTGGAGTATAACGGTGCCGGCTATCATGGATGGCAACGTCAGAAAAATGCTGCAAGTATTCAACAGTTACTCGAGGAAAAGATCGGTATTATTACCCGGGAAGAGATAAAAATCGTTGGTGCAGGAAGAACCGATACTGGTGTCCACGCCATAAATCAGGTCGCCAATTTCAAGACGGAATCAAAAATCGAAGAGACAAGGCTTCGCCATGGTATAAATAGCCTTCTGCCGAAGGATGTGGCAGTTAAACATATTCTGGAGGTAGAAGGTGTTTTTCACGCCCGCTATGACGTTAAGAGTAAGATATATCTGTATCAGATATACAACGAACCGATTCGGTCGGTTATGTACAAAGACTACTCCTGGTTTATCCGACAACCACTCGATACAGAAAGGATGAGGGCAGCGCTAATCCTCCTTAAGGGCACTCATGATTTTTCGTCTTTCAGTGCTGCCGATAAGGATATCACGAATCGTGTAAGAACAGTTATGGATGTGAATCTCATTAACGCCAGATGTGGTATGATAAAAATTTATATAGAAGCCGAGGGGTTCTTGAGGTATATGGTGAGAAATATAGTCGGTACCCTGGTTGATGTGGGTATGGGGAAATTATCAACAACCGAATTCATGAATCTCATAGCAATGAAGGATAGGAGGCTGGCAGGCGTGAAGGCTCCGCCCCAGGGGCTGTTTTTAATGGAAGTTAAATACTGATTTTGAAGGGATATTAACAGTGAGGATTCTTATATTAGGACATTCAGGTATGCTGGGGAGTGATCTTTTGCTCAGGCTAAGCGCCGGTCATGATGTAACAGGTAAGGATGTAGCTGATTTTGATATTACCTCGCTGCTCGCTTGCCAGAACATCATTGCAGAAGTGAACCCGGAGATTGTAATTAATGCAGCTGCCTACACCGATGTAGATGGCTGTGAATCAAATATTGAGGAGTGTTTTGCTGTCAACGCAGGCGGTATCAGGAACGTCGCCCTCGCCTGCAAGAACATAAAGATCGTCCACTTCAGCACGGATTATGTTTATGACGGACAGAAAGAAATACCCTATGAAGAAGATGATACCTGTCAACCTCTAAACAGCTATGGCCGATCCAAACTCGAGGGAGAATGTTCTCTTGAGGTATTTTCGGACAACTTTCTCCTTATACGCACGGCCTGGCTCTACGGAATAAACGGCAGAAATTTTGTAAAGACTATTATGGAAAAGATTGCAACGGCACTGGCGCTTGACGTGGTTGACGATCAAATCGGTTCACCGACCTATACATGGGATCTGGCTGCTGCCGTTCAACTGCTTATCGAGGGTAATCACAAAGGTGTTTTTCATGTGACCAATAGCGGGCACTGCAGCTGGTACGAATTTGCCATAAAAATATTGGAATGTGTAGGTAGGGGAGATATTCTGGTAAGGCCGATCAAGTCGAACCATTTGACAAGACCGGCTAGCCGTCCCCTCTATAGTGTCCTTAGCTGTGAGAAGTTTCAAAAGATAACGGGGCAGACCATGAGGCCTTGGCAAAATGCTTTGCTTGACTACATCGGCAGGGTTGTACAGTAAAATCTACTTCTTCTGAATATTGCCCCATTAGGTGAATTGCAGTATCTTAAAAATAATGGGAGAAGGCGCATGATTCATACTATCCCCAATTGTGGTTTTGCATGTTCCTATATCATCTCCGGTGATGAAGGCTTAATGGTGGTTGATGTCAGCAGTATCGGAACAGCGGAAGATGTGGTGGCATATATTAATGATACTCCAGGCATGAAACTTGACGATATCCGGTACATCACAGCTACCCACTTTCACATTGATCACATCGGGGGGATCGGCCATCTTCTTCGCCAGTGCCCGCCTGAAACTATGGTCCTTTTCCATCATTTTGTGGAAGGTTACTTGACCGGTACAAGGCATATATCCCTGATCAGGAATTGGTGTGTTGGACTTGTACCCGCATCTTTAGCAAGTACTCGTTACATTAGAAGATTTTCTCACTTGAAGTTTGAAAGTCTCGCAGGCATTCCCCTGCCCGGGCTTAGACGTATAGTAAACGTGCCATATGAACAGAACAAAATACGGTATTTGGGCGATGGAAAGTATACAAGATATCCGATCGGCTTTGATGACTGGGAGATCATCGAGACCCCCGGCCATACGGAAGACTCAGTCTCTTTTTACAGTGAAGCATCAGGTGAATTGATCTCCGGCGATCTGATCCTGAACATGGAGAAAAACGGCTGCGGAAGGTTAAACAGGTTTCACTGGAGTAGAGAGGTCATTATAAAAACCTACCATGTTCTCTGCAATACCATTAAGCCGAAAGTGATCTATCCTGGCCATGGAGAGATCATAAAAAGTAATGAGAACGCCCTCCTGAAGGTTAAAACTTTTACATAGAGCGAAATTACGGTTCATTGTTTTTTATATGGAAATACCAGCCATGATTAACTCTTTGCAGCTAGAGAACTGTTGTGTATGAATGAGCACTACTTAAAAATATAATGCCTAACTTTACAGATAATATTTTTGTTATCGGAACCGACACCGGCGTGGGAAAAACCGTACTGGCCCTTTTACTGATGCAGTTTTTCTATTCACAAGGCTATTCCCCCTTCTACCTCAAGCCCATCCAGACCGGATGTATAGACCCCTGGGACGTAGACAGTGATGCCGCCTTTATTTACAGGCATGTCTTGAATTTAGAAGGAAAAGATCCTGCCGCATCCGTCATTTACTGTTTTACGGCTCCTAAGGCCCCCTACTTTGCTGCCCGAGAAGAGGGCAAGAAAATAGATATCAAGATAATACGAAAGATTGTGGACGAAAAGACCTCCTGTTTCTCTCCGGTTATTATGGAAGCGGCAGGAGGGTTACTTGTACCGGTCAGCGAAAAAATATTGATGGCAGATACAATAAGGGCAATAGGTGCCAAGCCGATTATTGCCGCCCGGCCTGGATTGGGAACGATCAACCATACCCTCCTTACCATCGAGACTTTAAAAAGAAGACGGATAGAACCAATCGGCATCGTTTTTGTCGCCTCCACAGAAGAAGACACATCTATGAGCATGATACGCGAAAATATGGAAGCCATCGAGATGTTCTCCGGAATAAAAGTCGCGGGATTGATCGGCAGGATTGATGATTTTTCAAATCCTGCGCATGATTGTTATCGACCATTCGAACAGATATTTGGTATTCTTTAATGATGGAGCCTATCATTGAAGCACTGCACCTGAGGAAAGCTTTTGGAAATCTGGTAGCCGTTGATGATGTTTCTTTTGAGGTATTCCCGGGAGAATGTTTCGGGATATTGGGGCCTAATGGGGCGGGTAAGACATCCACCATCCGTATGCTCTATGGTTTTTCACCTATAACGGACGGCAGCCTTAAGATTTTCGGGCTCCATATCTCACAAAACATGCGAACGAGCAAAGCCCGCATTGGTGTCTGCCAGCAGGACAACAGTCTTGATCCTGATCTGACCGTACTTCAAAACCTGGAGATCTTTGGCAGCTACTTTAATATTCCGAGAAAAGCCGGCCATGAGCGAGCCCTGAGTCTCCTCCGGTTTATGGCCCTGGATCACCGTAAAGACACAAAGGCCATTGAATTATCAGGGGGCATGATGCGGCGGCTTGTCCTAGCCCGGGCACTTATTAATCATCCGGACCTTCTGATCCTCGACGAACCCACTACCGGCCTGGACCCTCAATCACGTCACCAGGTATGGGAAAAGCTTGAAGAGCTAAGAGCTGAGGGGCTCACGATCCTTTTGACCACTCATTACATGGAGGAGGCCTCTCGATTGTGCGATCGGCTGTTAATCATGGATCAAGGCCGTATCCTGGTACAGGGAAAACCCCCGGACCTTATCCGGCAATACATTGGTCGTGGCATTATTGAAGTCAGGGCCCCCGTTCCGGCCCTGCGCATGTACCTTAAATCACAGGATCTACATTACGAGGACGTAGGCCATCGGCTGATCATTTATTTAAATGACGATGATAACCTGTATCACGAGATAAGCAATAAATACTGTAAAGAAGGTTGTGTCATGCGTATGGCAACGCTTGAAGATGTATTCTTAAAACTGACCGGTAGAGAACTGAGAGAATGATTACTGGCTCGAACGCGTCTAAGACGCCCGGATCAGACTATATTTCAAGACGTTTCATGCGGGTCTGGCAGAGGAACCTGATCGTATACGGACAGAACTGGAAGATCGGCTTCCTTACCCCCATGCTGGAGCCCGTTTTCTACCTGCTCGCTTTTGGTGTTGGATTGACCGTTATGGTCGGAAATATCTCTTACAGGGGTATTGAAATATCCTATCCCTATTTTCTTGCCCCGGCATTGATTGCCATCAATATCATGAACAATGCCTTCTTTGAGAACACTTACAGTTCTTTCGTGCGCATGTACTATCAAAAAACTTTCGATGCCATGATGGCAACGCCGCTGACCCTGGAAGAGATTATTACCGGGGAGATTATCTGGGGGGCTACTAAATCGGTCATCGCCACTGCCATCATGCTGGTAGTAATAAGTTTATTCGGCCTGATACATTATCCCCACGGACTACTTATCCTCCCGCTGGCTTTCGTAGGTGGAATTGCCTTTGGCTCGATCGGTATGTTCTTTACCGGGATTGTCCCACGAATTGACCAGTTCAACTTGCCGATATTTCTCTTCATCACCCCAATGTTTCTCTTCAGCGGAACTTTTTTCCCCATGCAAAATCTTCCCCTGTGGGCACAGCATTTGGCCGTCTTTTTGCCTCTCTCGCATCTCGTCAAACTGACACGGGACTTAAGCTTGGGGTTGCTCAATATGGAGATGTTGTGGGGACTCGGCTATTTTGTAATCTTTTGTCTTATCTTTTTCCCGCTGGCAATTAACAAAATGCGCCGGCGCTTGATCAAGTAATGAGGCAAGAAAAGCGGCGTGAATATGGCCGGCACACCATGAGCTAAAAGGGAGACGAGCCATGAAAATACTGAACCGTTCCCTCATCCGACACTGGATGATCTATCAGTGCCTCAGTTTGTTCGTCATCCTCGCCGCTTACACCTTCTTCCAGTTCCGGGAAATCGGTTTGCATGTTCGGGAGGACCTGGAGAACAACGTCGGGCGCATCCTGACCCTGTTCACCGATACGATTACCGCTCACCCGGACCTTTTCAACGAAGAGGATCTCGATTTTCTCACCAAATCCCTGGCCAACAAGATACCCCATATAGATCGCCTCCTCATCGTGGACCACACCCTAAAGGTAATCGCCGACTCCCGGCACCTCGACATCGGCAGACAGACGGATCAGGCGATGATGATCGGCGTAATCCGGGAGGGGAAGATACAAGCCTTCACGTTCGTCAAGGAGGGCCGCTCCTTGCTGAGCTTCACCCAGCCGATCCACGGCCCCTACGATGAAGGCCGTCGGAGCAACGTCATCGGCGCCATCTCGGCGACCGTGAGTCTGGCCCTCATCGACGAGAAGATCAGGAATAAGCAGACGGAAAGCGTGGTGTTTCTGGTCGGTCTTTTTCTACTTCTGCTGGCTTTTCAATACTTCTGGATGACACTATCCCTGCGCCCGCTCTATCGGCTGATCGCGGCGGTTCGCTCCTTCGGTAATGATAGAGAGGTTGCCTTCACTCATTCAGGGACGAAAGAATTCGACATTATGTCCGACGCCCTGGAAGATGCGCGGCTCAAGTTGCAGAAACAGACGGAAAAGCGCAGGCACATTGAAGCGGCCCTCCTGGAGAGCCAGAAGCACCTAGAACAGCAAGTGGAGGAGCGCACCGCCGAACTGACCGCAAGCCGCGCCAGCATGCAGCACCTCCTGGCCGCCTCGCCGGCTATCATCTACACTACCGAAGCGTCGGGGCAGTATAAGACAACCTACGTCAGCCCCAACGTAATGGCAGAAATGGGCTACAATCCTGAAGAATTCACCTCCAAGCCGTCCTTCTGGCTGAACCATATTCACCCGGACGACGGGCCGGCCATTCTGGCGGGCCTGCCGCGAATCCTGGAGATGGATCGCCTCGGGCACGAATACCGCTTCCGGTTCAAGGACGGCCGGTACCACTGGATACACGATGAGATGAAACTGGTCCGGGACCAGGCGGGGAGGCCTTTCGAAGTCATCGGCTTCTGGATGGATATTACCGAGCATAAGCGGACTGAAGAAGCCCTGATAGTTGCGGAGGAAGCAATTCGGAAGAGAGAGACATTACTCAACGAAACAGGTAAGATGGCCCATGTAGGCGGATGGGAATTAGATGTCTCTTCCCTTAAACAGGTTTGGACGGAAGAATTATACCGTATCTTCGAGGTTGACAGTGATTTTCAACCAAATATAGAGAACGGGTTCGCCTTCTTTACCCCGGATTTTCGACCTACTATTGAGGCGATTGCCCAGCGGGCCATTGATCATGGAGAACCGTTTGACGTGGATACGACCTGTATCACAGCTAAAGGCAATTTCCGCTGGGTCCGTATAATCAGCAAGACTCTCCAGGAAAACGGAAAAATAGTGAAACTATCCGGGACAATGCAGGATATCACCGAATACAAGCGGACGGAGGAAGCACTGATAGCTGCGGAGGAGGCGATTCGCAAGAGAGAGGCATTGCTCAACGAGACAGGGAAGGTGGCCCATGTCGGCGGGTGGGAATTAGATGTCAATTCCCTGAAAATGGTTTGGACGGAAGAAATATACCGGATATACGAGGTTGAGCTTGATTTTGAACCAAATTTAGAGAACGGATTGGCGTTCTTTACACCGGAATCGAGACCGGATATTGACCAGGCTATACAGCAAGCCATTGATGATGGAAAACCGTTTGACGTGGAAATGGCCATTAGCACAACTCAAACTAATACTGTCCGCTGGGTGCATATAATCGGCAAGGCTCTCCAGGAAAACGGAAAAATAGTGAAACTATCCGGAACAATGCAGGATATTACCGAGAGGCGGGGTATGGAAGAGGCCCTTCGGCAGGCGAAGGAGACGTTGGAAGAGCAGGTGACCACCCGGACGGCGGAGTTGGAAGCCGCCCTGCATAGAGCGAAGAGACACAGCGAACAGATATCCCTCTTGGGCGAAATGGGTGGTTTCCTACAGTCAAGCAGTTCCCTGGAGGAGGCGTACGTAACCGTCGGGAATTTCCTGAAACGGCTCCTCCCCGGTTGGACGGGTGCCGTATATCTTACGATGGAAGAGCACGGCCTGGCGGAAGCGGCGGTGAAGTGGGGAGACAGCAGCGTTCTCGCCGACGTCGTCGCGACGGATTCCTGCTGGGCCCTGCGGCGCGAACGCATTCATCTGAAGCATGATCCGGTCAAGGGGTTCCCCTGCACCTACGCAGCAGAGGAAGAAGCCAAGAGGATGGCCTCCGGCCAAGCCCTCCTTGGCGCCTACATTTGCCTCCCACTGACGGCGGGGGGCGAAACGCTGGGGATCATGCACCTCCGCGGTCCTGAGAATGACAGGGGCGCGGATCCCCTCGAAGAGGCAACCTCACTGGTACAGACAGCGGCGGAACAGATCGCCCTGTCCCTGGCAAATATCCGGCTCCGGGAGGAGCTCCGCAGCCAGTCCATCCGCGACCCCCTGACGGGGCTGTTCAACCGCCGCTACCTTGACGAGACTCTGGCGCGGGAAGCGCTCAGAGTCGAGCGCAGCAGCGAACCACTGAGCGTCATTATGCTGGACATCGACCATTTCAAGAACTTCAACGACGACTTCGGCCACGAGGCGGGAGATCTGGTGCTCCGGAACTTGGGCGTTTTTTTACAGAAGAATATACGCGGCAGCGACATCGCCTGCCGTTACGGCGGAGAGGAATTCACCATCCTCCTGCCAGGAACACCGCTTGAGACCGCCCTCGAACGGGCGGAGAAGCTACGGACGGAAATTCTGTCGCAAAATTTCAATTTCAACAACCGCGATCTCGGTCAGGTTAAGCTCTCCTTGGGGGTAGCAACCTGTCCGATCCACGCTCAAACGGGGGAAGAGGTCATCGCCGCCGCCGATGGAGCGCTCTACCAAGCTAAGCAGACAGGCCGCAACCGCGTTCTGGCGGCAACAATCGGAAGCCAAAGATAACGGAATGATTGCTCTTCAGGTTTTTTTGTTTCCTATTTTGCAGATTCTGCATACTGGACTACTTTTTTCGCAATTTTGTTCACAACAGATTCAAACCTCTTCTCATCTCTATCCAACAATGTAATTCTGAAACCGGGCGTGGATGTAAAAAAAGATGTCAGTGGTATGACGCAGATACCTGTGGAACCCAGGAGATAATATACAAAACGTTTATCAAGCAGTATATTTTGGGCTGTCATATTTTCTATATACTGTTGAATATCAGCCTGTGCTATTGGTAATGTCTGATTGTGATTGAGAATCGCTTCGTTAAAAACCGCCGTCATGTAAAAAGCGCCATTGCTTCTGTTGGCGATGATGTAAGGCACATCCTTGAGAATATTATAGGCAATATTGGAGAGCCTTTCATAGTGGCAAACACGCTCATCCAGATAGGTCTGATACTCCGGATGAGTGAAGATTTTAGGAATCGCCATTTGCGGCAGCGTTGTTGAGCAAACTTCCGACATCTTCTGATGCAAAATGGCATCAATGTAACGATCAAACGCGTCATCTTTACCGGCATTATATACTTCCATCCACCCGCAACGGGCACCAGGCCATGGAAACTCCTTGGATATTCCTTTCATGCTGATACCGGGCACATCTCCAATGATATCCGACAGGGGAACTGTTTTTTCTCCGTTATATACGATATGCTGATATGTTTCATCAAAAACAAGGAAAAGATCATATTTTCTGGCAATTTCCACAATCTGCAGAAGGGTCTCCTCCGGATATACAAAGCCCGTGGGATTGTCCGGGTTGATGACCAGAATACCGACAATTGCGCCATAGCTCCTCACCTTCCTCTCCAGTTCACTGATATCCGGATGCCAGTTATTATAGGGATTCATCCGGTAGGTGTTGGGAGGAAAGGAGGCATGATGAACTTCCGCCAGCAAATGAGTCGAATAGGTCGGTTCAGGCATGATAATCCGCGCATCTACCCGAATGGCACTGTAAGCCCGGGCAATTGCGTCACCGAGGCCGTTGAAAAAAATGATATCTTCCGGGGTTATCCGGATTTTTCCTCTTGTGTTGACACGTTCGGCAAGAAACTCCCGCGTTTCTTTTATACCTTTGGTGGGAGAGTAGGCATAAGAAAGATTGTCATTTTTTAAAATGTCGGTAAGTACAGTTTTCATCCAATCGGGAATTTTTTCTCCTTTCTGAATCGGATCACCGATATTCTCCCAGACAACTTCCACCCCGTATTCTGTTAACCTGTCGGCCACGGAGACGATATTACGTATCTCATAAACGAGTCCAGTACCGGCTTTTGCAATGTCTAATCTCATAAACACCTCATGCTTTTGATAATATTACTCGACTAATACAATTTGCGTAAAATTTCCATCATTTTTTCTGTAGGTGTCTCGGGATTGAAGGCTTTGAAAAACCGGGCACCTCACAATAATATAAACCATAATAGAACAAATACGACACGATAAACGCCAAAAGGGATGAAGGTATGTGTTTTTATAAAACGAAGCAAGAATTTGATACTCAGAAGAGCCACAAAAAACGACGCAACAAATCCTACCATTAAAAACTGTATCTGGTGCAGGGAAAACTGCGGGGCATTCTTTAATAGATCGTACCCTGTTGCTGCCACCATAGTAGGAACCGCAAGAAGAAAGGAAAACTCAACAATGACTTCACGCCTCAGTCCCAAGATCAGCCCACCGATGATCGTAGCCCCTGCCCTGGATACACCTGGGATCACTGCAATTGCCTGAAACAAACCAATCAGGAAACAATGTTTATAAGAAATATTGCTAAGCTCGGAAGCACTTCCTTCTTTCCCGCGATACCAGAGCTCAAAGGCAATCAACAGCACTCCTCCAATTAACAGCGACCAGAGCACCACATAATTCGACCCCAGAAGATACCCTTTAATAATTTTATAGAGGGCAAAGCCCACAACCCCGGTGGGAATGAAGGCCGTGAGAACCCTCTTGATAACTTCAAAATCTATAAGTAACTTTCGCCAGTAGAGAACGAGAACGGATAAAATTGCACCTGCCTGGATCGCTATTTCAAAACTCTTTAGAAATTCTGTAATATTGAGACCCAGAAGATGAGAGGCCAAAATGAGATGTCCTGTGGACGATATGGGAAGAAACTCTGAAATCCCCTCAACGACACCTAAAACCAAGGCAGTCAAAAAATCCACAGAATCATCCTCCTCTTTTACAATGGGAACAATTTACCATCAGGCAGTAATCCATCCATTAAATATACGCTTACCACAATATACAGACATGTTAGTATAATTTAGTGGTTATTCATCACTGAAAATAGCACCGGTACTCGCTGAAGTGACCAGTCTGGCATACCTGGCAAGGTAGCCGCCTGTTACAACAGGGGGGGGAGGCTGAAAAGATTTTTTACGTCTGGCCAGTTCTTCTTCATTTACCATAAGGCTTAGCTTTTTATTGGGGATATCAATGACGATCCCGTCACCCTCCCTGATTAGGGCGATGGTTCCACCGTCCGCCGCTTCCGGTGATATGTGACCTATAGCCGCTCCCCTTGTCCCACCGCTAAATCTCCCATCCGTCAAAAGTGCTACTTTGTCATCGAGTCCCATACCTGCAATAGCGGAAGTGGGACCAAGCATCTCTCGCATTCCGGGTCCGCCTCTGGGGCCTTCGTAACGGATCACCACAATATCACCGGGGTGAATCTTCCCGCCAAGGATGGCAGTCATGGCATCGTCCTCTCCGTCAAAGACGCGGGCAGCCCCCTTGTTTACCAGCATACTCCGGGCAACTGCCGACTGCTTGACCACCGCCCCATCAGGGGCGAGATTTCCCTTTAAGATAGCAATGCCTCCGTCACGACTGTAAGGTGTTTTAATAGAACGGATAACGTCATGGTTGATAACCTGCGCCTTTTTCAGGTTATCACCTACGGTTTTACCTGTTACTGTCAGGGATGGAAGATGGATCACGCCCAGAGGGATGATCTCTTTCATTACGCCCTGGACCCCGCCGGCAAGATCAAGATCCTCGATATGATGTGACCCTGCCGGGCTGAGGTGGCAGATATTTGGGGTTTTTTCACTGATGGCATTGAAAAGGTCAATACTTAGCGTGATTCCTGCTTCATGAGCAATAGCAGGGATATGGAGAACGGTGTTGGTTGAGCATCCGAGAGCCATGTCCACGGCAATGGCATTCTCGAATGCCTCAAGGGTGGCAATCGCCCGTGGCTTAATATCTTTTTTCAGGAGGTCCATGATCTTCATGCCCGCATATTTAGCCAGACGCCTTCTCCCTGCATGAACGGCAGGGATCGTTCCACTTCCAGGAAGACTTAGACCAATGGCCTCGGTGAGGCAGTTCATGGAATTTGCCGTATACATCCCGGAACACGAACCATATCCGGGACAAGCGAAATCTTCTAATGACTTCAATCGCTTTTCGCTGATCTGCCCGGATTTTACCGCTCCCACCCCCTCGAAGACAGTGATAAGATCAACCGTTTCCCCCTTGTGCCTACCGGCCAGCATGGGACCTCCGCTGATGAATATGCTTGGAATGTTCAGGCGGAGAGCTGCCATAAGCATCCCGGGAACGATCTTGTCGCAGTTGGGAATAAATACCAACCCATCGAAGGGATGAGCCATCGCCATCACTTCAATGGAATCAGCGATCAACTCCCTGCTGGCGAGAGAGTATTTCATGCCCGTGTGCCCCATGGCAATGCCGTCACAGACACCGATAACAGGAAACTCAACCGGTGTTCCTCCAGTCATCCTTATACCGGCCTTAACGTCCCCTGCAATCATATCGAGGTGGATGTGGCCGGGAATAATCTCGTTTGCCGCATTTACCACACCGATCAGGGGCCGAGCCAATTCCTCGTCGGTATATCCCATAGCCTTAAAGAGAGAACGATGGGGAGCCCTTTCGAGGCCCTTCTTCATTATGTCACTCCTCATGTTTTCCATCCCTCCCATGAGAGTTTTGAAAAGAGTTCTTATTTTTTCCTTGACTCCGGCCTTAAGGAACGGACGGCAGCACCTGCCTTCCACATCTCCATATTTCTCATCGCCTCCAGTTCCCTTTCAAGCCGCTGCCGGTAATCCGGAGCGCTGTTGGCTTCGAGTACAATCTGAACCTCCTTGCCCGACACAACACTCTCATATAACTTATCAAACACAGGAGCAACAGCATCACGGAATCTATCTTTCCAGTCCAGGGCGCCTCGCTGGGCAGTGGTACTGCAATTGGCATACATCCAGTCCATACCATTATCCGCAACAAGGCGAATCAGACTCTGGGTCAGTTCTTCCACCGTTTCATTAAAGGCTTCACTGGGGGTATGACCATGGTTTCGTAACAGATTGTACTGGGCTTCCATGACACCAGCCAGACATCCCATGAGAACGCCTCTTTCTCCTGTAAGATCGCTGTATACCTCGTTCCGGAAGGTAGTAGCGAAGAGATAACCGGAACCTATAGCGATCCCAAGGGCAAGGGCAAGGTCCCTTGCCCGGCCGGTATAATCCTGAAAAACGGCATAGCTCGCATTGATCCCGCTACCGGCAAGAAAGTTGCTGCGTACAGTACGCCCCGATCCCTTGGGGGCCACCATAATCACATCTATATTTTCCGGCGGGATGACACCGGTCAGATCTTTGTAAACAATAGAAAACCCATGGGAGAAATAGAGGGTCTTACCTTCCGTAAGGTAAGGTTTGATCACCGGCCACATGGCCTTCTGACCTGCATCGGAAAGCAGATACTGAATAATGGTTCCCTGCTGGGCGGCTTCCTCCGGTGAAAAGAGGGCCTCACCAGGGGTGAATCCGTCATCTATCGCCTTTTGCCAGGAGGAACTGCCCTTTCGCTGCCCAATGATAACCCTGATCCCGTTGTCTCTCATGTTCAACGCCTGTCCCGGACCCTGGACACCGTAGCCAAGAACGGCCACCGTTTCATCTCTCAGAACATCACGAGCCCGCTCCAGAGGGAATTCCTCGGAGGTTATCACCTCTTCCCACACACCACCAAAATTGATTTTTGCCATAAGTCGCCCCTCTTATAAAATTCATGTTTTTCTCTATGCTTAGCATCTTACCCTTGGTGCGTCAAGAACACTTCAACAATCAACCGAGGAGCATTTCGTTGAGCGGCGCCCCTGGTTTGACCATGGGATAAACGCATTCCTCCGGTTCAACATGAAAATCCATCACTACTACACCGGGAGTATCAAGGCCTTCTTTGAGAACCGTTTCCACATCTTCCGGTTTTGTTGCCCGTAAACCACGGGCACCGTAAGCTTCGGCTAGTCTGACAAAATCAGGAGTGTGGGTCATATCGGTCTGGGAGTAGCGTTTCTCATAAAGTATTTCCTGCCACTGGCGTGGCATACCCAGAAAACGATTATTTAAGATCACCACCTTAACCGGCAGATGATAATGGACCGCTGTTGCCAGTTCCTGAACATTCATCTGGATACTACCATCGCCGGCAATATCTATAACAAGCCGATCAGGACAGGCGACCTGTGCCCCGATTGCCGCCGGCAATCCGAAACCCATTGTCCCCAGACCACCTGATGAAACAAAGTCGCCGGGATGATCGAAATGATAAAATTGCGCCGTCCACATTTGATGCTGACCTACGTCAGTGGTGATGATTGCCTCTCCTTTGGTAAGCCGATACAATTTTTCCACTACTTCCTGGGGCTTGATTCTCTTGCTGCTACGGTAAGTCAATGGCACATCCCTTTTCCATCGCATGATTTGACGGAGCCAATCCCTCGTCTGTTCTTCAGGTATATTGATATTGTTGTCGGTTATACTACGGTTGAGAAATTCCAGGACAGCATTGCAGTCACCCACAATCGCCAGGTCGGCCCTCACAGATTTATTGATGCATGTGGGGTCTATATCAATGTGAATAATTCTGGCATGGGGAGCAAAAGTATCAACTTTGGAGGTAACACGGTCGTCAAACCGGGCGCCAATAGCGATCAAAAGGTCGCAGTTACTGATTGCCATGTTGGCATAGTAGGTACCATGCATTCCAACCATGCCGAGCCAGAGGGGATCTGTTCCGGGAAACGTCCCAAGCCCCATCAGCGTTGAGGTAACGGGTACGTTAAGACTCTTTACAAACATCCTGAGAGCATGTGATGCATTGCCGCGAATTACACCACCTCCCGAGATAAGAACAGGCTTTTTTGCCCTGGTGATCATGTCGAGGACGGGAGCACCTCTCTCTTCCCATGACCTGTCTGTATTGGCGGTGACATTAAGCGGTTGTGGCAATGTTTCTTCTTCCGTAACCGACTGCATGACATCCTTGGGAAGATCTACCAGCACCGGTCCGGGACGCCCTGTACGGGCAATATAAAATGCCTCTTGAATGGTTCTGGCTAAATCTTTAACATCTTTGACCAGAAAATTACGCTTGGTGCAGGGTTTTGTAATGCCGGTGATATCCACTTCCTGGAAGGCACTGCTGCCGATCATCATGGTGGGAACCTGCCCGGTAAAGACGACAACCGGGATGGAATCCATGTGGGCATTGGCAATACCGGTTACCGTATTGGTAGCACCCGGCCCCGATGTCACCAGGCAAACACCGGTCCTGCCGGATACCCTCGCATATCCATCGGCGGCGTGTACAGCACCCTGTTCGTGCCGTACCAGAATATGTCTGATATTTTGTCTCATCATTTCATCATAAATGTCCATCACAGTGCCACCCGGATAACCGAAGATGGTATCCACGTTCTCCTGCTCTAAGACCTTAAAAAATATCTGTGAGCCTGTTAATTTCATTTCTAACATCCTCCCCCTCTGTCCGTAACTTACACATGCCTGACAAGTTGGCTTAAGTTGTGTAATTTTTATGACAAAAAAAGACCGCTACCAAGAGCTGGTAGCGGTCTTTGAATCAGTAAGACATCATTAGTCGCAAACCATCACCCAGCCTCCTTTTGGCAGGGAATAAGTACTACTGTAATTATCGCTACTATATTGTTGCTATAACCACTCCAGCTGCGCATATCAAAATTCCTCTCAGTAAATCTCATAGCAAATCCCATTAACATTGTCAACTTAATTTTTAAAAGTGCGAAGCTGAATGCCTTGCTCACGTTTTGACGCGAGCAAACATGATTACGGCCGCAGAGCCAAAGATTATGTTTGCAAGCCAAGCCGATAAAAGCGGGGGGATTACCTCGGAATAACCGATGCTCATGGCAAAGGCATGGACGATCCAGTAAGAAAATCCGATAGCAATACCTGCTCCGATGCCCTGGAGAGCACCACCGCTTCTTTCCGGTTTTAGGGCAAAAGATATACCGATCAGCACAAGGATAATGCTGACGAAAGAAAAGGCGATCTTTCCATGCATATCTACGCGATATCGTGTAGCATCGTACCCCTCAGATTGGATCCTCCTGATGTATTTTTTTAATTCGAGACACCCCATCTTTTCCGCATCTCCCTGAATAACTTTAAAATCGGAAGGTCTTTCGGGGATGTCGCTTATATGTTCCTTGAGCTGTTCAAGAGAAGGAGACCTGCCACTGGGAAACCTTGCGATCAGAACATTATAAAAGACCCACTTACCATTTTCTTTTTTCCATGCAGCTTTTTCGGCATCGAGCCGCATTGTCAGTGCAAGCTTCTGATTAAGATAGTAGATGGTTATTCCCTTTAAGGTATTCGTCTTTTGATCAAATATCTTGAAGTTGTAAATGCCCTTCTCCCCTCTGTACCATATCTGGTTCTGCATAAACACTCCCGGAACTTCCCTCTTTTGTACTTCCACATATTTAATATGGTCTGCCTTTCTGTTTGTGTAGGGGGTGATAATCTCACTGATGAGGAAGGCAAAAATAGAGATTATTAAAGAAATAATAATCGGAGCAAGCGAGACTCTGTACAGGCTGACTCCATTTGCTTTCATTGCCGTGATTTCACCGTGTCTTGACAGGGAACCAAATGTAATGAGGGCGGTAAGCAGGACAGCGACAGGAGAGGTGAGGGATATGCTCATGGGGATGGTATAGGAAAAATAGGATGCTATCTGGTACAGGGAAGCATCGTTACTTAAAAACATCCGGATTTTCCCAAAAAAGTCAACAATCAGATAAAGTGATATAAAAGAAGTAATGATGAGCAAGAATAACTTGGAAAATTCTTTAGAGATATACCTGTCCAGAATTTTCATGGCCGATCTCCTTTCTCTCATCAAGGCATGCCTTTAAACTTCCTGATCAACCTTTTTAAAAAATCGGCCAGGAGGTGAAATCCCGGATGTTTTGCTCTTGCCGCCGTAATGAACAGATAGACACCAACAGTTCCCAGGATAACATCAGGCGCCCATGTCCCGATGAGCGGAGATAGTCTTTTCGTCTCTACGAGGGCATCACCGGTCAACTGGAGGGAATAATAGATCAGGACGACAACAAGACCGATGGTGAATCCTCTTGACCTTACCGATCTCTGTGCTCTGATTCCGAGGGGAATCCCGAGAATACCAAAAACGATACAGGAAACGGGAAGAGCAAATTTTTTATTTAGTTCGATAGCAATTTCCCTTAAGACTTTTTCTTTTAAGCCGGCACCACCCATTTTTTCAACAAGTTCCCGTACTGTCATATCTTGAAAGTCCTTTGTTCTAACCTGTTTTTTATCAGAGATAGACGATTCTAAGTCTAGCTTTATATCGTAGTAACTAAAATCCATTTTTCGATAGTTCTTCAGATTTGTCTCGACCATGTGGATACTGCCGTCTTCGAGTCTGAGCGAGACGGTGAGTACACTGGGATCAGACACTAGATATCCCTTTTTTGCAATGATGGTACATGGTTCCCTGGTAACCCGGTTGTCAGAGATAATGACCCCCTCCATGAAGTTGCCATGGACAGGTATCTTATCCACATAAAGGACAAGGTCCTTAAAATCATCATTAAAAACCCTTTCCTTGATGCCGATAGTGGCCTTTTGTCTGGCAATGTTAAACAACAGATTCTTAGTGGCATAGTTGCTGTGGGGGACCAGAAACAAAGTTGTCACAGCAGTCATAAGGAATGTCATCACCGATACGACAGCAACAGGGTACAAGAGCTGATACAGGCTTATGCCGGATGTTTTCAAGGCTGTGATTTCATTATCACTGGAAAGCCTGCCCAAGCCAACCAGTATTGAAATCAGGAGTGATATGGGAATGGTAAAGACTAAAAATGAAGGCATTAATAAAAAGATGATTTTCAATATATCATCTAAGCTTATGCCTTTATTGACTATCAGATCCATGAGCTGGAGACTTTTCCCCATTAGAAGGATAAAGGTCAGAACGAACAGGATCACAAAAAAGGGGAGGGTAATTTCCTTCAGGATATAGCGATTGATTATTTTAGGCATGAAGCAGGACTTATTGGCATTAAATGTTAAATTATATATTCTCTTGAATTTTTATACCCATAGAATCCGGCATAGAGGCAATCGTGGTGTTTGGGAGAAGCGCGGGCTCGCTAATGTCGGTACAAAATACGGCTTTTGGCATGAGGGAGGATTTGCTTCCATTATTGACAGCAACTATTGAACAATTTATTAGGACAACGTTCATATCTGACTCAAGAATTAAAGTTAATGACGTTTACACAACGTGAATAATATGAATTTACTTCAGTTTTTGTCAAGGTAAATCTCAATTAAATCATTTTCGATATAATCACTAATTAAAAACCACAAACTATTGTTCAGTTTTAGCGAATACTTTGGGCTGTTTTTCTTGTTGGCTCTTTAAGGGAGGTAAGAAGACTTTCGTCTCTAACATCCTGCCATCCGTAATAATGGTAACGGCGCCGTCTCTGTCGGTCCGGTATATCTTTACTCCCAGCGCCTCGTATCTTTTGAGAACATCGGGGTGGGGGAACCCGAAGACATTGTCGGCGCCACAGCTTACAACGGCGATCCCAGGTTGGACACGCTTAAGGAACGGGTATGTGCTGGACGAGAAACCTCCATGATGGGGAACGAATATGATCTGGCTCATAATATTTTTTCTCTCCATGACAAGACGGGCCTCTGATGGTCCAGAGATATCTGCCGGCAGCAGAAAGCTGTAAATCCCGTATGTGAGCTTTAAAACGAGGGCATTGTTGTTTGTCTCATCGAACTTATGGACATGATCACGATCTCCACCAATAGGGTGTTCAGGATTTAATATCCGGAGCATGACTTTGCCAATCTCCTGCTCCGGCGTTTCCTCCGACATGAGCCGGTAAGTGATCTTCTTTTTCCTGATAATCCCCAGAAAATCTTTGTATGCCTCAGTTTCTGCACTCTCACCGTTCGTCCATACTTCCCTGACGGCAAAATTTTCAAGAATATAGATCAGGCCATTCAAGTGATCCGGGTGGGGATGGGTCAGAACAACCGTATCTATTTTCTTGATCTTCTCATGCCGGAGGAAGGGTGCAAGGACGTATTCCCCTGTATCGAAACTACTATCGGCAAACCCTCCGCCGTCTATCAGCATATTATTGCCACCGGGGAACCGAACGAGTATTGAGCTGCCCTGTCCTACGTCAATTGAGGTAACCTCAAGTTCATTGCGATAGGCCTCCTTTGCGTAAAGGTAGATACCATCAGCCAAAAAGAATGCAACAAGCACGGCAAGCACAAATCCAGGCCAAAAAAAAATTCGACTTTGTTTCCTTTCTTTCTTTTCTCCATCCCCTGCTTGCCGGTTATCGGCCATTTTTACGACCGTAATCAGAAGAAGATAGTAGGCTATCATCTCCGGAATGGTCGGTGTACTTATCCAAAGGGACGAACCGGGCAGGGAAGCAAAGAAATCAGTAACCAGGACAGCAACGTGGACAAAAAATGATGAAACCTTGATAAGTACGACACTTAATGCAGTTGATAGAGGGGCAGTCAGGATAACAACCATGCCGAGGGGAAGGGCGATCAGCCCCAGTAAAGGGACAACGATAATGTTGGCCGGAAGAGCAAGGGGAGATATCCTGTTAAAGTAGAAGGCAACCAGCGGCGCCGTACCGAGTATGGCGCTCAGAGATACCATCATAAAAAGTAAACTGTTTCTTACTGCCTTTCTTGACAAAGAGAAGTCTTTTCTTGGCTGCTTGTCTTTTGGAATCAGCAGACCAAGCCTCGGGGTGATGAAGAGAATCGCCGTGACGGCCACAAAGGAAAGCTGGAAGGAAACGTCAAAGAGAGAATAGGGAGAGAAAACGAGGATAATAAAGGCAGCAAGGGCCAGAGTGTTGTAAAGATTCCTCTCTCTGCCCAGAAGTATGGCAACCATAAAGGTGATGGCCATAATGGTAGCCCTGATGACGGTAATACCCAATCCGGCGACAAAGGCATATATTAAAACGGGAATCAGCGCCCCTAAGATGGAGACTTTAATGGCATTGAAGCGCAAAAGTAGATAGGGAAAGGGTTGCATCATCAGCCTGATTATATAAGTTGACAGAAAGGCAATAATCCCTATATGGAAGCCTGATATAGCGATAATATGGGATATGCCTGTCCGGTTGAATGTCTCACGGACATCTTCGGGTATTTCCCTCTTTTCTCCCAGAATCATGGCCTGTATAATTTCCCCTGCCGGTGTCGGTGCATTTTCACGAATAAGTCGCCTTACCTTTCCCCTGAAGCGCTCCAAGGTTTCCTTGTACGGATTCCCCTGATTTTCTCTCATGACGACGATACCGGCAGAATCGTTTATAGAGCCACGCACCAGAATATTCCTGAAGTGGAGATATTTTTCATAATCAAAACTACCGGGATTATTAAAATTGTGGGGCGTTCTAAGTCTGGCCCTGAATCGTACGTAATCCCCATAGTTAAATGAATATTGACCTCTAACGGCAAGCAGTACCCGTCCCTCCACGGGAACAGTGGATTCATCTTTCATTATCCTGACAACAGAGACAACCATCTCGGTCTTACCAGGCAAGACTTCGGGGTTCTCACAAATAATACCATCAACGGTTGTCTTCTCCGGACTCAGATAATTACTGATATGCCTTGGGGTTGGTTCCCGGTAGAGATAGAGATTTATGTTAAGGATGCCTACCAGGAATAGAGAGGAAATAATGAATAGGACGATAACAAATTCCCATTTTTTAATAGTGGCAACCAGCAGGGATAGGGATGTCAGGATAAGACAGGCCATCAGGGGAATATCCGGGATCCGGATAAAATTACCCAGACAGATTCCTGCCATCAGAGGAATAAGAAGGCACAGGAAGGGTATCTGCAAGGTTTGAATTCCCATAGATTTATTTTAAAAAATAAGGTGACTATTCAAGAACAGAGAGTCATAATACAAAGACACCCGGTATGCTGATAAAACTCATTGACTTGTTTTTACCGTCGTCTACAACAAAGAGGGTTAAAGTTAATCTTCATCTTCTCATCCATTGGGTTCTATACCATAGACAACAATAAAGCAGAACAAAAATACCTTTAGCTATCAAAATCAAATAGATAGGAGAACACCAGTTATGTATAAAAGTATCCTCGCTGCGGTGGATGAATTTACTAATTCGGCAATAGCAGCAAGGTATGCTATGGCCCTTGCAAAATCCTGTCAGGCAGAACTTTCTCTTGTTTATGTTGCAGAAGATAAAATCACCAATGATCTCTTCAGTCAGGCAGAAGCTTCTCTGGAGAGGCTTTTCATGGAAGCGAAAAAGCAGAATATCAAAGTCGGAAGCCTTACTGAAAGAGGAAACCCGCTGAAACAGATCAATGATCTCGTAAAAAAAAATAATGTAGATATTGTGTTTACAGCTACAGGGAGAGAGGATATAGAGAAAAAATTCTTCTTAATGACCATGGCAAGAGAGTTTATGCTGAAGCTGCCCTGCTCTGTAGCTATGGTGAGAGCGGTTCAGATGGGAAGAGTACATCCGAGAAAAATCCTTTTACCCTTGAGAGCCGATACAACAAATATTGAGGAACAGGCGTGCCTTGCTGCAAAGTTAGCCGAGGCATTTGAAGCTGCGGTAACAGTTTTTCATTCAACGAGTCCTACAACAAGTGTCTTCCGTAGAGGGAGACAACCAACAACCGCGCAAAGAGGAGAACTTATCTCTGAGAATATTGAGAAATTTATGGAATGTTTAAACCGATACGAGATAATTCACGAAAAAAGAACATCCCATGGCAGTTTTGCAAGAGCAGTAACTATCGAAGCCGCACACAGAAGGAATGATCTGATAGTAATGGGAGCGAGTGAAAGGAGCATTTTAAAGAGTATTATAAGTGGTAACCCCGTAGAAGATGTCCTCCGTGAAACCCCGTGCAATCTTATAATCCTGAGACCAAAAAAAATTAAATAAATGAAAATCCAGAACTTATCACAAGAAGAGGTCTTCAGCGCCCTTTTAACTTCGGATGGCGGTCTTTCGGAAGAGGAAGTTAAAAGACGGCTTCATGAGTATGGGCCAAATATCATCAAGGAAGTGAGCAAGAAATCCCTCTTGCGGAAATTTATTTCCCAGTTTACTCATTTTTTAGCTCTTCTGCTCTGGATTGCTTCCGGTCTCTGTTTTCTATCAGAATACCTGCATCCGGCAGAAGGCATGCTTTTGCTCGGTCTGGCTATAATGGGGGTTATTTTCATCAATGCCATTTTTTCTTTTGTCCAGGAATTCCGAGCGGAAAAAGCAGTGGAGGCGCTGAAGCGGCTTCTGCCTTTTTATGTCAAGGCATTGAGAAACAGTGTTATAAAGGAAATACCGGCGGGAGAGGTGGTCCCGGGGGATGTTTTCCTCATCAGCGAAGGAGATAAGATACCTGCCGATGCAAGGCTCATAGATGCTAACCGGTTAATGGTAAATAATGCGCCCTTGACCGGCGAGTCCGAATCGAAGCCGAGAAATCACGAATGCTTTGCAGGAGATTTTCTCGAAAGTCCCAACATAGTCTTCGCAGGCACATTGGCCGTCAGCGGTACCGGCAGGGCCATTGCGTTTGCCACCGGTATGTCCACAGAGTTTGGAAAGATTGCCCATCTTACAAGCGCTGTAGAAGCAGGGTTGAGCCCCCTCCAGAGGGAAATAATAAAGGCGACAAGAATAGTCGCCTTTATTGCCGTAACTATTGGAATAATATTTTTTGGTATAGGTGTATTAACGGGAAGGAGCTTTTGGCACAATTTTCTCTTTGCTATCGGTATTATCATTGCCAATGTGCCTGAAGGACTCCTCCCCACTGTTACACTTGCCCTTGCCATGGGCAGTCAGAGAATGGCTAAGAAAAAAGCGCTCATAAAAAGCCTCAACTCCGTTGAGACCCTCGGTTCTGTTACGGTTATCTGCACAGATAAGACAGGCACGCTTACCCAGAACAAGATGGCGGTCGAAAAAACATGGACCGCATCGGAAGAGAAACCGGCCGGATCAGGTTATGAATGGCTTATGAAGATAGCGTCCCTATGTAATAATGCATCTTATGAAAATGGAAACTATAAGGGGATCCGACAGAGATTGCCCTTTTAAAGATAGCGAGAGAGACGATCGGTGATTTGAAGGCAGAAAGAGTTTATGAGATTCCTTTTGATTCCGAAAGAAAAAGGATGTCCACTTTGAATACCATCGGCGCCGAAACCTTCGTCTTGACAAAAGGAGCGCTGGAGACCGTATTCCCGCTCTGCGACAGAATACTCAGGGATAATGCAATAAGAGCATTGAATGATGAAGACAAAAAAACGATCATGCAGGTTTATTATTCGTTCATGGATCAAGGATTAAGGGTATTAGCCTTTGCGTTCTCACGTAGATCAAATGGCTCTCCTCCGGAGGAAGATTTATCTTTAGAGTCCCAGCTTATCTTCACAGGTCTCATGGGTATTGAAGACCCTCCGAGGCCGGAGGTCCCGGAAGCGATAAGAAAGTGCCGTGAAGCAGGAATTAAGGTGATCATGCTTACAGGAGACGCCGGTAAGACCGCTGTTTCTATTGCAAAACAGATCGGCCTCGTCAAAAAGAATCCGGTCATCGTTGAAGGACAGGAGTTAAATACAATGCCGGACAGTTCTTTAAGGGAAATCCTTTTATCTGAGGAGATTATCTTCGCAAGGATGACGCCGAAACATAAGATGAAGATTGTATCTATCTTGAAGAATGAAGGGGAAAGGGTTGCCGTAACGGGAGATGGTGTAAATGATGCTCCGGCCCTTAAAATGGCCGATATCGGTATCGCTATGGGGATAACAGGGACAGATGTGGCGAAGGAGGCGGCCGATATGGTTTTGCTGGATGATAATTTTGCAACTATTGTAAATGCAATAGAGGAAGGCAGGACAATCTTTGAAAACATAAGAAAATTTATCACCTATATCTTTGCCCACCTTACACCGGAGGCAGTGGGGCTGTTGAAAAAGCCCTGTTCCAATTATGCTGCGATATAAAAACTTCTTACTGAAAAAGGATATTTTGTCCCAAAACTTGATAACGCCTTACAAATATTCATTGCCAAACGATTCATG
>JBAZOY010000025.1:0-31785 GCA_041648505.1 Syntrophales bacterium
ACTCCGGCAACAACGGCTTCGGCGGCAACGGCCCGATTGGGTTGAGCGACAAGGGGTGGATTCAACTAACATTTAAGACATCATTCTGAGACCTGACCTGAGGAGGACAGACTATGAAAAAACAAAAGATTATCTGGAGCATCCTGTTTGCAGCAGGACTGTTTATGCTGTTTGCGGGGGCCTCTCTGGCTGCGGTTTCGGCGGATGAAGCCAGGCAGCTGGGGACGACGCTGACCGAGTTTGGAGCTGTAAAAGCGGGGAATGAGGACGGTTCGATCCCCGCGTATACCGGTGGACTCCCCACCCGTCATGCCGGCGCTGACCGGTATGAAGATCCTTTTAAGAACGAAAAGCCCCTGTACACGATTGATGCCAAGAACGTTGACAAGTACGCCTCGCAGTTGACAGCGGGGACCAAGGCCTTGATCAAGCGTTATCCCGACACCTACAAATTAAACGTGTACCCGACCCACCGTTCGGTGCGCTACCCGTCCTGGACGCTACAAAATACCCTTAAGAATGCCACTACCGCAAAACTGACCGGGCAGATCGAGGGGGACAACATGACCGGGGCAGACACGAAAGGCCTGCCTTTCGCCGGTATCCCCTTCCCGATCCCCAAGACCGGCTGCGAGGTGATGTGGAATAATAACCTGCACATTGCTGCGGGTGTTGCTAGGTACTGGAGCGCTGGGGGGATTATGGACACGGCGGGTCGCCTCTCTCGTCTCCCCGATACAAAGACTGACCACCTGCACCCCTGGTACGAGAAGAGTGGGAAGATGAGAGAGCAGGCGTACGATGCGGTCAAAGGGATTTCAGCGAAGATAACATCGCCGCCATCGTCTGCCGGGATACACTTCCTGAACTTCTACCTGCCTAACGCTGCCGAGGGAGGGCAAAAGATTTGGTTCTATACACCGGGGCAGCGCCGCGTACGTAGAGCACCAGAGTTCGCCTACGACGTCCCGATCGCCTCTTACGGCGGTGTGCAATTCTGGGACGAGGTCTGCGGTTTCGTCGGCCGTATGGACCGCTTTGACTTCAAACTCGTCGGTAAAAAGGAAATGATCATTCCTTACAATGTGTTCGGTCTCACGAATCAGACGACAGTAGAGGAGGCACTCGGCCCCCGGCATGTAGAGCCAAGTGCCGTCCGCTGGGAGAAACACCGCGTCTGGGTGGTGGATGCAACACTTAAGCCAGGTGCCCGTCATGCCTACAGCCGCCGTACGTTTTACATAGACGAAGACAGCTGGGCCCTTCTGGCTACAGAGTCCTATGATAACGCGGGCAGTCTATGGCGTATTGGGTACATCTACACCTTCCCGACTTATGACGTGTTCGGGATCAATATCGACGTCTGGACTTTCAACGATCTCATTAAAGGCAACTACCATGTGGTCAACGGAGGTCGAAAAGGATCTGGTAAATTTGTCCGCAGCTATGCCGATTCCGAGGGCCTTGGTATGGTGCTCACACCGCAGGCGGTTATGGCCAGTGGTGTTCGTTAGAAAAGCCATTGTGGCGACCGGCTGCAAACCGGTCGCCATTTTCAACTGACAGAATACAACGCGACGAGTGGAATTCAATACTGGACGACCTGAACAGGACCGATAATGGCGGTGATGTACATCTTTTTCCGAGCGATACTCGGCGGCCACAACCTTCCGCCTCCTTCTTCCGGCTGGAACGGACAAGATCTCTGGGACAACTACTACGTTAAATATCACAGCGAAATTCTGCCGGGGGCTCTCCCCTTTTTATTCCGGAGGTCCCCAGGAAGAATTATACCTACTACACACTGTGAGGAATTCAATAAAGCGAAAAAAACTGGCAAAGGATTTCGTTATCACCCGCAACTATTTTGCCATTAATATCATTTCGATATAATTGCTGATTTCTATAAAAAATAGGGGGTTGTGTGAATAAGTACGCGGACATCAGGGGGCCGGAGTGTCTCCACCCAAGTTTAGCGGAAACAGCCGACAACTTAATGGGTGTCACTCCATTAGTGCAGGAAATGCTTAAACCCGGGACACCTCCAGAAAAGATCGGAGCGAGGCGGCAACAGTTACACGATATGATTGCGGCTGTTCTGCTTCCAGCTGCTCCCGAACATGTAGCAAAGGTTGATAAAACTGAATATTTTGCACCGGGGCTCAAAGAGGAGGCTGGCGCTCCGAAAGTCAGAGTCGTAGTCACTTCTCCAAAGAAGCGCTCTTCGGATCATCTCCCAGTTGTTTTCACGATACATGGTGGAGGATTATGCCTTGGTTTCCCCGAAATGGAATTAAATAAACAGATCCGTTGGGCCGCAGATTTGGATTGCGTATGCATTGCGCCGTCCTACCGTCTTTCCCCGGAGAATCAATATCCCGCAGCGGTTAACGACCTCCACTCCGCTCTGCTCTGGACAGTGGTTAATGCCAAGAAGTTAGGCATCGATCCTTCTCGCATAGTGGTGGAAGGTATCAGTTCGGGAGGGCATCTGGCTGCAGCTCTGACACATCGGCTCAAAGATACAGGGGGCCCAAAACTGTGCGCACAGTTAATACAATTTCCGCTGCTTGACGATCGCCAGGCAACGCCGTCAAGTAATATTTTCTTTGAGCAGGTCTGGCTCCCCACTGCTGAACAGATTTCATGGAGGGCGTGGCTGGGTGATCAATATGCCCGGGCAGATACTCCTCCCGATGCAGTACCGGGCCATGCCAGAGATTTCCATGGGCTTCCACCAGCAATAATACATGGCGCTGAGATTGACAATGGCCGTGATGGGGTAATGAGCTATGCTTCAGGTCTCATGCAGGCCGGGGTATACTGCGACCTGCACATATGGGGAGGAGCGTATCATGGATTTTCGATCGTGCAGAACGACTCAGAGCTGGCTCGCCGTTACACTAATCTTGTAGTTATGCAGTTGAAGGACGCTTTAACCGGCAAACTGCCTCAAAAGTAGTTTTTTGAATTTTAAAAAGTATTTAACAGGCTACGGCGGCGAAAGGCAGGGCACCATCATATTGGCATGTGAATACGAGTGTCCTGCAAGGCATCATTTAACCGTACAGCAAGAGTGAAATGCCGGTAACTGCGGGGAAAAGTATATCCTTTATGCAGAAATACAGGCGCTCGATCATACAGAATAATGTAAAAAGGAAGGCTATATAATGGAAAGGAAAGAAATAGAGAACAAGGTAATCGAAGCAGCATCAATAGCTTATCGGCGTCCGGCAAGCGATATTTCTCCCTCTACGTTGTTTGTAAAGGATCTTCTTAGTAAATCGGTTAACGCCTTTAGAATGACCATGATACTCGATGATACATTTGAACTAAAAATTCCGTTTGAGCGTGTCATAAAAAATCAAACAATTGCCGATGCTATCGATATGGTAGAAGAATTGCTGGCCACCAAGTAAAAATTAGCACAATCAATAATGTATCAGTCATATTGAGACATTCACTAGATCGGATTCAAGTAGTTAGATAAGCTCTATATTCCATTAAAGGAGATATTTATGGATCTTATGAAAATTCTTGCGGAAAAAGCTAAAGCACGGTTCTGCAGAGTTGTATACCCGGAAGCTACAGATTCAAAAATTGTAGAAGCCGCCAGGATTGCAGTTACACGTGGAATTGCCAGGCCAATATTGCTTGGCTCGGCGGAAAAAATCACATCTTCTGGCATAGACTTGACTGGTATGGAAGTCATAAATCCTAAAACCTCCACCAATGTACAAAAGTATGCTGAAGCTTATGCTGAGAGCGAATGTTTTCCAGTAAGCACTATGTCCAAGATGTTACTTGAACCGCTATATTATGCCGCTATGATGATAAGAACAGGTGACGCTGATGCAATGGTGGCCGGGTTAACGCATACTACCGAGGAGGTCATACTTGCCAGTGAAATGCTGGTTGGTATGGTTGACGGAGTATCCACTCCCTCCAGTTTTTTTATTATGCACGTGCCGGACTGGGATGGCGGAGAGGACGGTCTTATTGTATTCGCTGATTGCGCTGTCGTAACTAACCCCAGCGTACAGGAACTTGCTGAAATAGCGATTACGACCGCCTCAAGTGTCAGAGGACTACTTGGATGGGAACCAAGAGTTGCAATGCTCTCTTTTTCAACAAAAGGCAGCGGAACACATCCAGATGTAGATAAGATTGTTGAGGCTGTCAGCATTGCGAGACAAAGGGACCCTGGCCTGCTCATTGATGGAGAAATGCAGGCAGACAGCGCTATCGTTGCCAGTGTTGCAGCGAAGAAAATCAAGGGTGGAAGTAAGGTTGGAGGTAGAGCTAATATTTTGATTTTCCCTGATCTTGATGCAGGTAATATTGGCTACAAGCTCGTACAACGTCTGGCGAAGGCGGCTGCATATGGTCCTGTGCTTCAGGGCTTTGCCAGGCCTGTAAGTGACCTGTCACGTGGCGCATCAGTGGATGATATTGTAGGGGTGACTACCATCGTGGGGGCACGCACAACATAGATTTGTATAAACATAATAAGTCCTGACAGATTAGTTATGCTGAGGTTGTAAATAAGGCATGAAGATATTAATTATTAATTGTGGCAGTTCATCAATAAAATACCTCCTTTATGATGAGGAGTTTCGTACTCTGGCAAAAGGACTGGTAGCGCGCATTGGAGAAACAAATTCTTATCTTAACCATCAAGCGCGGGGTGAGGACTTAAGAATACAGCTGCCAGTACATTCTCATCGAGATGGATTTAATCTAATTGTGCGATACTTCCTCGACAAAAACCACGGGGTACTTGAGGACATTTCTGAGATTTTGGCTGTTGGGCATCGTGCAGTTCACGGTGGTGATTTCTTTATAGAGTCTGTATTGATAGATGAGCATGTCATAGATAAATTGGAAGAATATATTCCTCTGGCACCACTTCATAACCCTCCGAACATCGCCGGCATACGAGAGGCCATGCAAATCCTCCCCAATATTCCTCATGTGGCGGTTTTTGATACAGCATTTCATCAGACAATGCCGAAAAAATCTCATCTCTATGCACTTCCTTATAAGTATTACGAAACCGGCAAAATTCGAAGATACGGATTTCACGGGACTTCCTGTCGTTTTGTCTGTCAAAAAACAGCAAGCCTCTTAGGGATGTCTTTAGAAAGATTAAAAATGATCATCTGTCATCTGGGCAACGGGGTCTCGATTGCAGCAGTTAGCGGTGGGAAATCAATAGACACAAGCATGGGCTTTACCCCATTGGAAGGGTTGATCATGGGCACAAGATGCGGCAATATTGATGCGGGTGTCATATTTTTTCTACACAGGCAATTAGGACTATCTATAGACAGTATCGATAATCTTCTGAATAAGGAGAGTGGTTTGCTTGGCATATCAGGCATCAGTAATGATCTAAGGGAAATTACTGAAAAGGCCGAACTGGCAGATGAACGATGTCAACTAGCGCTCGAAATGTTCGCTTATTCTATAAAGAAATATATTGGGGCGTATTCTGCAGCCTTAGGTGGGCTCGATGCGCTTGTGTTTACCGCGGGGATTGGAGAAAATTCCTCAATCATGCGAACAATGATTTGTGAGGGTATGGAATTTTGGGGCATCGAACTGGATGAGAAAAGAAATAGCGAAGTGGTGGGCATCCAAGGAACCATCAGCAAACCAGGATCAAAAATCAGTGTTCTTGTAGTACCTACTAACGAGGAGCACATGATTGCTTTAGATACTGTCAGGGTGGCAGGATTATCCTCGAAAATTTATCACGTATCTTTTCAAAATAACAATGACTGCAAAAGCAATTATTGACCTCAATTCACTAATAATCCATTCAGGTAGAGTTCAATAATGGTTGTTACATCAAAAGTCGTGTAAAGGAGTGGGTAGTCCTGTCGCACCTTTCTGCAAATGATCGAACCCAGCGTTGATTTATAAGATCCATTATTGACGTCCTGCCAATATCGCCACGCCAATCGCATAATCGCCATCATAAGAAAGACTTATTAAAACACGGGAAACTTCACGTTCAAAAGCGATTTCTGCAAATTTACCCGTAAGAACAGGCACTGGTTCTCCGTTCTCTCCATCCCTGATCTCAATTTCGTTGAATTGGACACCAAGTGCCCAGCTTATTCCGAATGTTTTGAAAATAGCCTCCTTGGCAGCGAAAGTCATAGATAGATAGGCCACCGGGTTGGGATGTTTTTCAGCCCTCTCCTGTTCCCAGGGCGTAAATATCCCGTCTAAGAACTCCTTACCGGAGGTTTCCAGTAAACCCCTCATTCTGCTGAGGGTAACAATATCTACGCCTATGCCTTTATTTTGCATATGACATTAATATATGTTTAAGTTGATGCAAAGATATGGAAATAATCCCCCCTGAACTGTTCATTTATAGTGTCTCCTATTACCTTGAACATTTCATCTGCTGGCCTGTATCTAAGTTTAAGTTGTTTAAATTCCGTATTCGTCGCAATAGATACCGCTACTTCGGAGTCCAAATTTCCCGGCTTTTTTCTTAGGAATACATTTACAAGCAGTGCTCTCCTCAAAAATTCCAGAGAGGCAAAATCCAGACTCCGGAATAATCAATATCTCTTTTTATATTAAGAAAAATGATTGACAGCGCACAAGAGCGCGTGTATTATAAAAAGGTAGTGGGGTTGTAGCTCAGCTGGGAGAGCGCATGACTGGCAGTCATGAGGTCAGGGGTTCGATCCCCCTCAGCTCCACCATTTTAATCTTTAAGTTACTGGGCCGGAACGGCCCATTTTTTATTGAAAAGAGAACGCAGTGCAAAATTCCTGCATCAGGGCGCTATTGCTTTCGAGATCTGCCTGCTCTATTTTCGGATAGTACCATGCTGTCCCGATGAATGACTTCATCATAGTCCTTGTAGCCAAGGACCTTTTCTACCTCAGTTGTCTTCAATCCCATAATCTTCCTTATTTCCACGGCACTGTAGTTGACCAATCCCTGGGCAAGGGGTGTTTCCTCCATATCGACGCAGGTAACGGGATCCCCAATATAAAAATCTCCTTCCACACCGACTATCCCTGAAGGGAGAAGACTTTTCCCCTGCTCTATGAGGGCCTTTTTTGCCCCCTCATCAAGGAACAGCCTGCCCCGTGACCTCAGGGTAAAAGCGATCCAGTGTTTTCTGCTGTTCAGATGTTTACCCATGGGCAGGAAGAAAGTGCCAATATCTTTAGCGGCGAAGATATCCTGGAGGATCCCCCCTTTTTTGCCGGGAGCAATGATGCAGGGAATACCAAAGGCCGTCACTTTTTTAGCAGCAAGGACCTTGCTTCTCATACCACCAATCCCCACAGAGGTTGTTTCATCCGTTGCCGCTGCCTCAATCTCCTCCGTAATCTCCTTTACAAAAGGTATGAGTCTGGCTTTCTCTGATTTCGAGGGATTTTTGTCATAGAGACCCTCTGTACTGGTCAGGTTAATCAAGAGATGAGCCTCTACTATATTTGTAATCATGGCGGCAAGGTTGTCGTTGTCACCAAATTTGATTTCATCAACAGCTACCGTATCGTTTTCATTAATAATCGCAATCACTCCCCATTCCATAAGCGTGGATATGGTATTGCGGACATTCAGAAATCGTTTCCTGTCCGTTAAGTCACTCATAGTCAGGAGAATCTGGGCAACGAACAGGCCGTGTTTCCCAAAAGCATTGGAATAGACCCTCATGAGCCTCCCCTGTCCGATAGCCGCTGCCGCCTGTTTCTCGGGCATGTTTTTCAATTCGCCCCTTATACCCATCCTGTGCTTTCCGGAAGCAATAGCGCCGGAGGTAACGATTACAACCTGACAACCTTTCTTTCTCAGTTGTACAATCTCGTCAACCAGTTGTTCTATAATGGTAAGATCGAGCCCGTCCTCTCCCGTCAGCACAGCACTGCCGATTTTTATGATGACCCTTTTGACCTTCATCAAGATTTCTTTTTTTATCTGATGATTTTCCATGTCTCTATTATTTATAATTTTTTTGTGATTTCAACAATTACCTGTTCGATTCCCTCGCCGGTAATAGCTGAAAAAGAAAGTACATTTATGCCTTTTTCAGCAAAGGTGCTAATCTCTTTTTCCATCCTCTCCCTGGTAATGGTCAGATCAATTTTATTTATGGCAACAATCTGCGGTTTTTCCGTCAGGCTCGGGCTGAACTGGGCAAGTTCCCGGTTGATAATTTCAAAGTCCTGCCAGGCACTGCTATATGATTCGCCTGATATATCAAGAATATGGAACAGAATCGCAGTTCTTTCAATGTGACGGAGAAACCGTATTCCCATGCCCATTCCCTTGTGGGCACCTTCGATTAATCCAGGAATGTCCGCAATGACAAAGCTTTTAAAGTTTCCATACTTGACGACCCCAAGATTTGGTGTCAACGTAGTGAAGGGGTAATCGGCGATTTTCGGCTTTGCTGCGGAAACCTTTGTAATAAAAGATGATTTCCCCACATTGGGCAGACCAATAATACCCACATCGGCAAGAAGTTTGAGCTCAAGTTTAAGGGTGCGTTCCTCTCCTGCTATACCTGTCTGAGCATAACGTGGTGCTTGATTGGTCGATGTGACGAACCAGGAATTACCTTTACCGCCTATACCTCCCTTTGCGACAATACAACGTTCTCCGTCGACGGTTAGATCAGCCAAGACCTCAGCTGTCTGAGCATCTTTTACCACGGTACCCATAGGAACAATAATTTCTATATCCGGGGAATTTCTGCCTGTCCGGTTGCTTCCCTCACCGTGTCCACCATGTTTTGCCATATAATGCTTTTTGTATTTTAAATCAAGGAGAGTTCTAGGGCTTTGAGAGGCCTTTACAATTATGTTTCCTCCTTTCCCGCCGGCACCACCATTCGGTCCCCCCCGGGGCACAAACTTCTCCCTCCGGAAGCTGATGCATCCTCTCCCGCCATCGCCTGCTTTCACATATATTTCTGCCTCATCAATGAATTTCATATAACTACCTGCTTTATTTTACCGACAACTGATTTCTGAATCCTGAAAAAATAAAAGGCACTTTAACAGTGCCTTTGTGTACTAAATAGATATTGATGAGCTTCATCATCTCACCGGTAAGTGGTCGGCATCGAGACGAAAAGATCAGTTATCAGCTTTTTAAAAATAGTAAATCCTCAGTCTTATGAATTCTGGTTCTTGAGTAGTTGCTAAAAACATATCTACGCTGTGTAGACACTTACCTTTTTCCTTTTTTTGTCCAGCCTTTCAAATTTCACAGTACCATTAATTTTCGCAAAAAGGGTGTAGTCCCTGCCCATGCCTACATTGTTGCCGGGATGTATCCTTGTCCCCACCTGACGGATAATAATGGAACCCGCATTAATCGCCTGGCCACCAAAGACCTTAACACCCCTTCTCTGCGCATTACTGTCTCTGCCATTACGAGAACTTCCCTGTCCTTTTTTATGTGCCATACCACCCTACCCTCCACCTAAATGGATATCTGTCCCACCTTTATATTCGTTAATTTCTGGCGGTGTCCGGTTTTCTTATGGTACCCCTTCCGCCTCTTCATTTTAAAGACGTACATCTTGGCTGCCTGTGTCTGCGCAACAATCTCCGCGACAACTTTAGCGCCTTCGACAACAGGAGTTCCTACTTTGATATCACCATTGTCGGCAACCATCAACACCTCATCGAAGACCACAGAATCTCCCTTGTCACCTTTTATTTTTTCAATCGCCAGCACATCCCCTGCAGAGACCTTATGCTGTTTACCGCCTGTTTTTATGATCGCATACATATTTTTAAAGTTCCCATCTAATAAATTTCATAATTTTGGTTAATATCAGAATTTAGTATTATTTGTCAATACAATTATTGTAATTTATTAAAACATACTGAATTTATACCCTCGATATCTAGTGAAAGGCTTGTCTCGTCTTTATTCCCATCTGCCATTCCTCTTTTTTCTCAGATCGATAAATTCAACAGTGCCCCGCTCATTGATAAATGCATTCAAAAGCCAGCCCACCAGAGTTATTATAAGAGATCCAAAAACAGCCGTCCAGAAACCGTGTACATCAAATCCGGGAACAACGGCAGAAGCCATCTTGAGCATCAGGCCATTAATGATAAAGGTGAAAAGACCCAGCGTCAAAATATTAAAGGGGAGCGTCAGAATAAGAAGAACAGGTCGGAAAAAAACATTCAAAATACCGAGCATGGCAGCCACTCCCAGTAAGGGGAAAAATCCTTCAACTTCGATACCATCCAGGAGGTAGGAAGCAACCGCTATCGCCGCAGTCAGGATCAGCCAGCGGAGTACAAGTCCTCTCATAAATAATCCTTATATAGAAAACTTCCTTAACAACCGATCTTCTCGATTATTAGTTGTCTGTCGCTTCTTCTGTCTGCCTTTATCTTCGGAGTAGAGAGATTTTCTGATCATCGAACATATTCCAGCCACGGTTGCCCCTGGAAAAGACGGGCTTTTTCTATATCACAACTTTAGAGTTTTGGAAATCGTATTCACCGGCGCTCAAAAATCTTTTTCAGCAATACAGATTCACTGCAAAGGCATAAATCGCTATGATATTTCTTGCTTCTTTATTATTTCCACGCCGCTCTGTATATCACAGGGTGTGGAGAGGACAATTTTTTTCAGGTTATGTCGGAGGAATTGCATTGAGGGCACAACCTAATGCGCCGGCAAGTTGCGAATCGTCACTGTAATGGATACCCGTGCAAAGCACCTCGCCAAGAAGAGTAAGTAATGCGGTATTCCGCGCGCCTCCCCCGGTGACGACAGTAAAACTATTTTCAGACTCTAATCGTTTATACATGGCAGCAATACGCTTGACAACACTGCTATGGAGCGCACGGGAGATATCCTCACGACTGAAACCTCTATTTACCAAACCCACAACCTCAGATTCAGCGAAAACCGTACACATAGCGCTGATAGTAACGGTGTCTTTCCCTGCTTCCCCTGCCTTACTAAAATCGAAAAGCGTAAAGCCAAGTCTTTTCGCCATTACTTCGAGAAATTTTCCCGTACCTGCAGCACAGCGGTCATTCATCTCAAAACGGGCGACTTTACCTTTGCTGTCAAGCTGGATAATCTTCATATCCTGTCCGCCAATATCAATGATGGTTTTGCAGTTCGGAAACAGGAGACGTGCCCCGAGCGCATGGGCCTTAATTTCCGTGATAGTCGGAATATTAAATTTTGCTTCCAGTAAATCTCTGCCATATCCGGTTGCAAAAACGGGGCTGCCTGCAGGAACCAGAGCAAGCAATTCACTTGCGGCCTCAAGAGGCCGAAAGGTAGCCGGCACCAGTTCCCGCCTGACAATAGATAAGTTCTCCAAGATAGTCAGCTTGATTGATGAAGAACCAATATCAATCCCCGCGGTAATCATCCATTCAACCTTTCAATGAAAGCCTGAATACGGGTTTTGATCTGGCCAACATCCTCCTGACTGTAGTCCGTTTCGATTCTGATGGCGGGGATGCCATCTTTTTCGAGCTCCTTCTCAATCTCTGTGGCTTCAACAGTGTAGGGCGCACAGAACTGAATTGCATAGAGGATAACACCATCAGCCTTGTATTGAGCAACCATTTCGCGAATGTGCTCACGGCGTTCATTGTTTGGTGTATAGATGGCACAGTCTATCATGAGATAGCGGTCAACAAGCGCGTCCATGAGCGAATCAAGCGTTGAACCGCTATTGTCAACAAGATTTCTGGAACCGCGTTCGCCTACACATGACTCTTCACCAACAATGACTGCACCGGATGTTTCAATGATTGAGGGCACCTTCCAATTGGGAACCGCCATCGGACAACCGGAAATCAAAATGCGTGGCGTTTCAGGCGACGCAATCCCGGTCTTATCCTTTACCCGTATTTCCAGCTCGTCGCACAGCGCATTGATTTGAGAGGTAAATCGAACAGGATCCTCGTAGAAAAAAATCTGGTTGATAAGCAGACTGTCAAGACCTGAAATAGGAACAGGTCGGTTAGCGCGGAGGCCTGAAAGACGATGGACAGCTTTTCTTTTAGCGTTGACAATTTCGATAGCCTTTTTGAGTCCATCCACCGTTATCTTTTTACCCGTCAGGTTCTCTATCACAACGATAAACTTGTCACATTCACTCCGCAGCAAGGTTCGCGCACCATCGTTCTTCATTTGCGGCAAATCCATAACGTAAAAGTCGTGAACCAGATTCTTAAATACTTCGTAAGCCTTCTTTTTGCCGTCGCAGGTATTTTCCCCTACAACGAGGTCGCTGGCTTCCAGATAGGGGCAGACTCCGCCGAGTTTGAATCCGAACGTTGATTTTATAAGAGCGCACAAGTTCCTGGGAAGGTATTTTCCAACTTCTTCCGTCGCAAAATCAGCTCCGGCGCAAAGACCGACCATTACAGCATCGGCTGCTATAACGATTTCCTCAGGAACAAAGGTGCAATAAGTACCGACTACCTTTCGGCCCTGCTTTTTACCCTCAACAAGTTCTTTAATACGAAGTCCGTGTACTTCCGACATTACAAAATCCAGATACTCCGTCTTCTTTGGCCTGTTTTGCTGTGACAGGAAAATGTCCGCGTAAACTTTGCCCAGAACCGCCATCAGCTGATCGTGATTGTCAAGGTTCAGACCAAGTTCTCGCCACATGGTTCTGTATTCTTGTGACATAATAAACTCCTTTATAGTATTTATTGTACGGTACACAAATTATTTCACCGGCGTTTTTTGCTTAAAAAGCATGTTGAACGCTAAAAACCACACCATTGCCACATCCAACCTTGGTTGTCGAATCTTCATCTCCTGAGTCAACATAAGCAGCGATTAAAGTCAAATTTTTAGTGGGGAGCCAGGCAATATGGGCATTCCAGTAGTCCGCATTCTTAAAGTCCGAAAATTTGGCGCCCTGTTTATACTCAAAACCAACAGCAATGTTACTGGTCGGCAAAATGTCGATATTCCCAAAAGCTGTTTCGTCCCGATCGTTATCAAAACCCAAAACACCGGTTACCCATCCCCTGGTCGAAATGACCCCTCCCGATAACAGAATCGGCCGGGGAAACTGGGTAATCAATTTTGTTGCCACCAGATAATAATCAGCCCCATTATCGTCAACTCCGGGAATATCATTGGAGGTTATTTTTTCAATTACACCCACTGATACAGCAGGAATAAAATTTTTTCCGAACGCGTTTTCTTCTAAAAGCAGGAGCTTGGCGCCAAAACTGGTTTTATTGATACTGAGATCTTTATCGTCATCAATTCTTTCGTAGCCCAACGACAGCTCGAGTCTTTTGCACAGGGTTGCCGCAACACCGGCGCTTTCCCAGTTAATATCCACATTATGCAGATTTACATACCACAGTCCAAATTGTGGTTTGCTTAAAGTGAATTTACCATTGACAAGCCAATCAGATTGAGCATTAGCCGGATAAGCAAGAGGATTAAATGCGATCCCACCTACACCTTCCAGATTGTTAAACGGGACACCAGCTTGTAATGTTCCCGTAAATAAAAAAATCGAAATCAAAACAAACACGCCACAAATTACTGTCTGTTTTCTCATACTGCTTCCTCCTTCTCATTCTTTTTTGAAAACTGGTTTGCTTTGGGGAAGGTATTCAGGTAGAATGTCAGGAATATCCCCTAAATATTTATCACCCTTTCAGCATTGAAGAGAGCGTCCAATATCTCATGCATGTTGGTTACCTTACCGACCCTTAATTTGTCTGTTATTCCATAGTATCCCAGGCAGGTACCGCAGGAGAGTATTTTCACCCCTTCTTTTTCAAGGAGTTTCAGGGCATCCAGAACCTCAGATCCCTCTGTTGTCAGCATTACTCCGGCATTAATAAATATTAACTTTGACGGTTTTGGTTTATAGTCCCACAAGGTATTAAAAAAGGAACTCATCAATATCTTGCCTAATTCTTTACTACCCTTTCCCAACCGTGTGGAAGTAATACAAATAACAACATCCGGTGTTTTCCCCTGCTTCTTCTGATAGTGCGATCCTTTTCCCCCTGCACCGAAATCGCCCTTGGTAAGCTTCAGATAAAAGATGCCCCCATCTTCTGTGATTGATACTTTACAGCCCTGTTTTAAGGCGAATCTCCTTACGTTCTCCCTGCTCTCAGGATTGTCCACCAGTACGGTGATTGTACCTTCCGTTATTTCCTCCAGTGCTTTCCCGGTATTGATCACCGGTTGAGGACAGGCAAGCCCTCTTAAATCAAGCTGTCTGCCCGTTTTTTTCTCCATGTGATCTCCTTTTTATCCGTCTATTTCTTGGCTGGAGTCAGCAACAAACGGTACTCACCACCTGCCATCTCTTCTACCTCAACGGAATAGTTTCTGCTTTGGGCAAGCCGGGATACATTTTCCTTTGCCCCAGCAGCTCCTACAAGAACCGCTATCTGTACGCCAGGGCTGTCCTCCATCACCTTTTTCGTCTTTACTACCGGTATGGGACAACCAAAACCCCTCGCATCTATCTCAGCCATTGCCAATCCCCCATCCCCCCTTTCCTGTTAACTTTATTCCCTAACTAACATACGACCGCCTTAATTATTCTTCGTATCTACAGACCACTATCTTTTGTCTGATGAATAACAAACCCCGCTCCAGGCACAGAGATTTTCTCTGAAGACATCGGGAAAACGGGCAATAATTTCCCGGATCCTGGTTGCCGGTGTTGCCCGGGCATACTTCCCGGCCATCCGATTTGCCCTTGCCGCAAGGATCGCTGCCTCACGCAAATCAAGTCCCGCAGAGACGAAAGCGGCCACCATTCCGGTAATCGTATCCCCGGTACCTCCGATAGCTTCCAGCTCAGGGATGTCCGGTTCGCTGATGGTTTCTATTATTTTTCCCTCTTCCACTATATGATCCACAGAACCTTTGACAAGTAACAGTCTCGCGGCGTTTTTGTCCTGATATGCCTTTGCCGCAAGCTCAGAAGTTTTCGTGATATCGCTGTTAAAGAGGTGCCTGCTGATGTATGCGGGATGGGTCGCATCTGAATCAGCCAGAAAAGCTATCTCGGAGGGATCCGGGGTGAAGATGTCAAAGTTAGGTGCAAGACCTGCCGCCTTGGCCGCATACATGGAGGAGGCATCGGCAATCATGATCGGCTTTCTGCGGCATTTCTCTGCCGATTCGGATACTTTTCTCATCAAACCCATAACGGGTAAGATATAGTGAAGTACCAGTACGTTAGGTGCAAGATCGGGGAGATTTTTACTCAGGTATTCATATAGTAAACGGCTGCCCTTACCTTTTCCCCTGTCGCCGGCAAGGAGGGCTTGAGGAGGTTCTTCTCCAAGATACTCAGCAGTTATACAGGCGGCACTGATAAGGGCAGCCGTCCCCTGCATGCAGGATACCTCTTTTTCATTGATAATCAGAGTTTTACCGGAAAATTTTACCTGACCTATAGTCAGAGGAAAATCCTCCTGTGGGATCGTTCCGCAGATAAGCACCATTAAAGCCTCATCTTACTCCATAGTTCGAGAGACTCGCAAAAAGCCCTGTCCAGCATTAAAGAACAAAGCGTGAAGCCTTTTTCCTTCGGCCTTACTGCCTCGGTCAGCTTTTTATCTATCAGTTCGGCATGAAGATAGGGAATATCAGGACAACCACCCCCGGAAATATTCAGAATGACCCCGGAGGTCTTATCAAAAGTAAGTTTCATGTTTCCCGCCTTGACCATAACGGCCTCCCCGAAATCTTTGACCTTCACGATCTCAAGGAGTTCCCCCCTGCCCTTCCTGGGGATAATCTCAACATACTGAACATCTTTTCCCCTGAACAGCCTCTCTATCCCTGTCTGTTCGACCAGATTAACCTCTAAAGCAAGATCGCACCCTTTCCTGAGCTCGGGAGGAGGGGCAACCAGCTTGACCATATAATCCGCCGATTTAAGAGTCCTTTCCGCCTTGATGGCATCTTCCACATTCCGAAACAGTATAAGTCCGCCACCTTCAAAGCCGTCCTTTTTATTTATACCGAAGGCCATACTACTTTTCCCTTTCCATCATGAAAAACACGAGAAAGAAGCGTACTACCGGGGAAGTACCACCACCATTGTCGAAAAACCGCTCCGTTGCTCTCAATTGCGGTTCTTTGGAATCTATCATAGAGACGGGAGTGGGAATCGAACCCACATCTACTCGCTTTGCAGACGAATAGCATCACAGATTTGAAGTCTGTGCCGCACGCCAGCACGGTCGTCCCGTCATCTCACTTATAGCGGAAAAATTTTCCCCTCATCTGCTTTAATTCTTTTCATAAATTATCAGGAATAAGTCCAATTCTAAATAGTTATAATTCACCGCCAATTATAACTATTTGTTCATCGTATTTCAGGGACCGTCCAAACCGTTCCAGGTAAGATCACTTCTATATTTAAAGATCTAAAGGTTTGATGACAGCAATTTCGGCAGACGCGCAATTAGATAAATTTGCAGACTGGCACTGATCTCAAAAATATTGTATGTTCCCAATGCTTGCCTGTTAATCTCAGGCAGCATAACTTAACGGGTTTTTATCAACCCAGTAATTTCCGCTATGGCAGCTATGTATGTGGCATTATCGCAAACCACACCAGCAATAAGGAGTTAATTCTGTTTATGAAAAAATCAGCCAAAGGTGCCGAAGAATATGTTATGGTTTTCGCAACAGACATCCTGCATCAACTCGGATATTTTCAAGGTCTCTCTTTTGAAACAGAAAAATATCTTAATTTCATTTTAGACCGGGGCAACTACAAATTCATGCAACGGAAGGTAGCGGAAGAAGACTCCAGTTATAAACAATTGATCCCATACGTGATTCTGCAACATCAGAGAGAAATCTTCAGTTATAGAAGAGGAAAATTGTTATCGGAAAAAAGACTGCTCGGCAATTATTCAATCGGAATAGGAGGTCATATTTCCATTGACGATCCCAGTTTATTCGGCACAATTTATTCGGAAGGCGTTCACAGAGAGGTACGGGAAGAGGTTAACATAGAAACGGATTATACTGAAAAGGCTGTAGGACTGATAAACGACGATACCACTGAAGTGGGCAAGGTACATTTCGGTGTCGTCCATGTCTTCACACTGAATGAGCCTTTAGTTAAACCAAGAGAAAAATCCATTAATGAAACCGGATTTCATAACATATCGGAACTAATCAAGGATATTGACAAATTTGAAAACTGGTCACAAATCTGTATCAAAGACATTGATACATTGATACGTTACTAAGTCAGTAATAGATAAATTCATGAGCAATTTAAAGAAAAATAGTGCCTGGTCTTTTTTGTCCTCCTTAAAACTAACGATTGTTCTTTTTATCGTCATCACTATTGTATCTATTATAGGAACTCTTGTCCCACAGGGAGAGTCCGCTCGTGGATTTGCCGATCACCTTGCCCCTGGTTCGGCTGTTATTTTCCATAAATTGCAGTTGTTCAATATCTACCGCTCTGTCTGGTTGATTACCCCATTGATCCTCCTTTGCCTCAACCTGGTCATTTGTTCCTGGAAGCGATTTGCCACTTCCTGGCGGCTTTTCCGTAAAGCCTGCTCTTCCAGTAGTCCTGCCTGGCCACATGCCTTTGAAAATTTACATCCTGAAAGGGCGGTTTTCTCGAAAGGGAGATTGGATGCAGAATCTGTCAGGATGGAAAATCTTCTTAAAAAGAAATACCCGAAGGCACAGCGGAAGGAAACAGAAAAGGCTACCTGTTTACATGGACAGAAAGGTATCTTCTCATATTTTGGCGTGTATATTGTCCATCTGAGCGTATTGATTATCATTGGAGGCGTAGTCACAGGAGCCCTTGCCGGATTTGATGCCTATGTAGAGATAGCCGAGGGCGAATCCACAGATACAGTTTTGGAACAGGGCTTTGAGAAGAAGAAACTTGATTTTACGATTTACTGTAACCGGTTTTCCCTCGATTTCTATGACAACGGTATGCCTAAATCATATCAGTCAGACCTCTCCTTCCTGAAGGATAACAAGGTTGTTTACAAAGAAAAGCTCCTCGTTAATCACCCCGTAACATTCGAGGGTATCCGTTTCTATCAGTCGAATTACGGCATAATTCCCGGTGGTAAGGCGGTCATTACCGTTACAAAGGGTAACGAAAATATATCTGTGATCAAAGCCGGCACTGGGGATGGATTTACGTTACCGGAAAATGATGCAAAAGTCGAAATCCACCGCATAGAGGAGAATTTCATGGGTATCGGGCCGGCAGCCAAGATAAGTGTCAAGTCAGGGGAGAAGAATCTCCAGTTCTGGATTTTCCAGCACATTGAGATGATAACAGAAAATAATCCCGGATTATCGGAACAGGTACCCCTCTTTAACCCGGGACTGTTCAAGCCTTACATCTTTTCCTTAAGCCGCATTGAAAGTAAATACTATACCGGCCTGAAGGTCAATCGAGACCCCGGCGTCGCAGTCGTGGCAACCGGTTCCATTTTTCTGTTCCTTGGATTTATGATTGTATTTTTTCAGTCTCATCGGCAAATCTGGATCAAACTGGAGAGCGGTGGGGAAGGGACACGGATCAGCATAGCCGGGAGAAGTAATAAAGACCATGCCGGCATGCAGCGAGAACTGGCATACTTTATGGGAAAGGCAAAAACAGACAACAGGTATTAAGAGAAATGATTAACACCACCATTCTAAGCGTAGTTACCTTCATCTATTTTGGCTCATTTGTATTTTATCTTTTCAACATGGTAACGGGCAGGAAATTCTGGGGGCCTATGGCCTCACTTACGGCACTGATCGGGTTATTGTCCCACACAGTATCCTTGATTATCAGATGGATCGAATCGTATAACCTTGGCATTGGTCATATTCCTCTTTCTAATTTTTACGAATCACTCACTTTTTTTGCCTGGACGATCATATTCCTGTATCTGATCGTAGAATGGCGAACAAAAAATAAAAGTTTCGGCACCTTTGTCGTACCCTTTGCCTTCATTCTTATGGCCTTTGCTTCTCTCTCACCTGATATAAATAACCGCATCCAGCCTCTTATTCCGGCACTGCAGAGTAACTGGCTGACAATCCATGTTATTACCTGTTTCCTGGGATATGCCTCTTTTGCCATCTCATGTTCCCTCGGACTTATGTATCTCTTAAAGAAGTTGGAATACAGTCAAAAGAATTCATCAATCTTCCCGAGATTTATTCCTTCCTTAGCTATTCTGGATGAGATGAACTATCAGAGTATTGTTTTAGGTTTTGTTTTTCTGACCCTCGGGATCATGACCGGCGCGATCTGGGCACACTATGCCTGGGGAACATACTGGAGCTGGGACCCGAAAGAAACATGGTCGTTTATTACATGGCTTATCTATGCGACCATACTTCATACCCGTTTTATCCGGGGATGGCGGGGAAAGCGCATGGCAATCGCGGCAATTATCGGATTTGCCTCTGTCCTGTTCACCTACTTAGGCGTTAATTACCTCCCCAGTCTCCACAGTTATCTCTGATTTGTAGAGTCCACCCCTTTTTTTTGGGACACTTGCTTTTTGTTTAGACCGAGAGTATAGATGATCCCACCTGTATGTGCATGAGAGAGACTAAGATCATAATTAGATGAGGACAATGCCGAAAAAAAGTTAAACACGGCAGGCAAATGGATAACGGAAGATATCTTTGGAACTGATCGCCACTTTTTTAGACTTTTTTATTCATCTTGACAGACATCTGGGTATCATCATCCAGAATTTAGGTGGATGGACCTATCTACTCGTCTTCCTCATTATCTTCTGTGAAACAGGATTGGTTGTAACCCCCCTGCTACCCGGAGATTCTCTCCTTTTTGGCCTGGGGGCCTTCGCAGCCACAGGTGTTCTTGAACTTGAGTGGCTGATCATTCTTCTTTCCATTGCGGCCGTGGCAGGAGACACGGTAAACTATACGGTGGGGAAATTTATCGGTCCTAAGATTTTCCATAAAGAAAACGTCCGGTTTTTAAACAGGGAATACCTGGACCGCACCCATCGGTTTTACGAAAAATACGGGGGAAAGACCATTATTATAGCGCGATTCGTTCCGATTATTCGCACCTTTGCACCTTTTGTAGCCGGAATCGGCACTATGAGCTACCTGCGTTTTGCCTCTTACAACGTTTTGGGCGGCATTTCCTGGGTTGTCATCTTTATTTCCGCGGGTTACTATTTCGGTAATCTTCACTATGTTAAGCAAAATTTCTCGCTGGTCATTTTTGCTATTATCGTCTTTTCTATAATGCCGGCCGTGATCGAGTTCCTTCGTCACCACCTTAGCCGGAAATCTTCATAAAAGTATTTTGAAAATTAACGATTTTTTCAGTATGATGGTACAATAAGTCAAAAAGGCATCAGGCTTCCCTGGCTGAAAAAAGGAGACGGTCTCTTGAAGAAGAAAGTAATCACCTGTTTTCTTATTATACTGATATTGTCAGGATTTGTTTCGGCAGGCAGTGCAGAAGACAAAAGCAAAAAGACAAGCATCGTTGAAGTCGGTAACGATGTGATGATCAAAAAGAACATGAAAGTACGCAACGCTGTAGCCATCGGGGGACAGGTTACCGTACTCGGTACAGTTGAACGTCACGTCGTGGCTATCGGAGGGTCTGTTGTCTTAACGAAAGCATCATTTGTAGGTGGAAACGTTGTTTCCATTGGAGGAGTCATTGTCCGGGGCAGAGGCGCTGAAGTTCAAGGCCGTCTGTTTGAGCTTAACCTTTCAGATATCTCCGCGGCTATATCAGAAACATTAAACGAAGGCTGGAACGGATGGTCCTCGATTTTTGCAATCATCTCTCTTTCCATCTTCCTTGCTGTCTCCATCATAGCACTGTTGATTACCCACCTGTTTCCGGGACCTGTCCACATTGTTTCCGCGGCTATAAAAGAAAATACATGGCGCGTAACCATGGGGGGTATTTTTGCGCTGGTGTTGATTGCTCCCCTGGCTTTGCTATTAACCCTTTCGGTAGTAGGAATTATATTGATCCCGTTGGAAATGGTTATCGTCACATCAGCTGCCCTGTTCGGCTTCATCGCCGTGGCCCGGCTTTTTGGGGAAAAAATATTAAAAATATTAAAAAAGACCGAAAGGAGTATGGTTCAGGAGACTTTACTGGGGCTTATCTTTCTTTGGTTAATAGGCTGGATTCCATTTGTAGGCTCGATGGTGAAGGCAATTGCCATTGTTCTTGGAATGGGAGGAGTCCTCATAACCCGTTTTGGCACAGTAACGGGTCGATCCCCCTCCCCTATTCCCTGACGATATAGGATCAGTCCATATTTTTCATAGCCTTGACAAGTTCCTGAACGGCAGCGGCTGATTTCTTCAAAGCCGCCATTTCCTCATCAGTCAAGGATATCTGGATAACCTCTTCAACACCAGATGCTCCCAACTTTATCGGAACTCCTATAAAAAGCCCTTCAATCCCGTATTCACCCTTCAGATAAGTGGCACAGGGAAGGATTTTCTTCTTATCCTTAAGGATCGATTCTGCCATTTCAACAGCGGCAGAAGCAGGAGCATAATAGGCGCTGCCGGTCTTCAACAGTCCGACAATCTCAGCACCACCGTTGCGGGTCCTGTCCACTATCGCATCGATACGATCCTTCGGGAGCAACTCCGTGATCGGAATACCGGCAACTGTTGAGTACCGGGGAAGTGGAACCATCGTGTCTCCATGCCCTCCAAGGACAGAAGCATGAATATTCTCCACGGATACATTAAGCTCCATGGAGATAAAGGCACGGAAGCGGGCCGAGTCAAGCACACCAGCCATACCAATGACCCTGTTTTTGGGGAAACCACTCGCATCAAACGCTACGTGACACATGGCATCCAGAGGATTGCTGACAATTATCAGGACAGCTTCAGGGGACAACTTTGCGACCTCTTCCGTAACACTCTTGATAATCTTTTTATTGGTTGCCAGAAGATCATCCCGGCTCATACCAGGTTTTCTCGCTATACCGGCGGTAATGACAACAATATCAGACCCGGCCGATTCTGCGTATCCGTTTGAACCTGTGATATGTGAATCATGCTTTTCAATGGGGGCCGCTTCAGCGAGATCCAAGGCCTTACCCTGAGGCACACCTTCTATGATGTCAATGAGAACCACATCGCATAACTGCTTTTCCGCCAGTCTCTGCGCCACGGTTCCTCCCACATTACCTGCACCCACAACGGTAACTTTTTTGTCCATTCTTTCTCTCCTCTCGTTTGTTAATTGGTCTGTTATTTACCCCTCACGGCTTATGATTACTCCCGCTCTTCGCGAATGCCATTAGCCGTTATGGGATTTAAATTATTTTTTAACCTGACATTGTTCCACTTGAAAAACTCACGGAAAGGTATCCTCCGGAAAGGCCAGAAAGGATAAAAGGAAAAGATGTTAACCTGTTCTGGTGATCCTTTAAGGGTTGATCATAATCCTAACGCACAGAACTGTCAACTGTCTTGTGTAAAATTTACTTCAGGGTTTAATCCTAAGCAGACCACCCTTTTGAGGGCATTCCCAAATATGCCGCTAAAATCCAGTTGCCGCATGGGATTTTGGATACCCGGTCGGCTGTATCTATGTTGCAGTTGAACGGTCTTGACATAAAAGAACCCCTTCGTCTATAGTTTACATACTCAAAAGAAAGTTCCTGTCAAAAGATGACAGTCTGGAGATATTTACATGATCCTTGGACTGTCTGGAATTCGCAGTTTCATCAATGCTCTATAAGGTTGTCGCAAGGGGTTTATGCTGGCCCGTATAAGACACTTTTACAATGTGCAACTTCACCGCAAGAAATTGACCGATTTTTATTTTAACGCTTGACGTTAATAGCGCAATGCGTTATCATTATTTTTATGATAAAAACTTTCCGAGCTAAAGAGGCGGAAAAAATATTTAACCGGCAACTTTCAGGCAAATTACCGCAAAATATTCAACGTATTGCACGCAAGAAGCTGGTCATTCTTGATGCTGTTCCGGAATTAAATGATTTGCGAATTCCACCGAGTAACCGACTGGAAGCGTTGAAAGGCAATCGGAAAGGTCAATATAGTATACGTATAAACGACCAATGGCGGATTTGTTTTAAATGGAGCGATGGTGATGCGTATGATGTTGAAATCACAGATTATCATTAGGAGATCATATGAAAAACAAACAGCTTCCTCCTATCCATCCTGGTGAAATCCTTATGGAGGAATTTTTAGAGCCCATGGGAATCAGTCAGTACCGACTGGCAAAGGATATAAGTGTACCCCCCAGGCGTATAAATGAAATTGTGCATGGGAAAAGATCCATTACTGCAGATACCGCTCTTCGTTTGGGACGATTTTTTGGCATGTCACCACAGTTCTGGTTAAATCTCCAGACCCGTTACGATCTTGAAGTGACAGAGGATTTACTTGAAGATCGACTTGATGACGAGGTGCATACTCTTCAGGTGCAAACAGGATAATATGTACTGAGGTTGTAACTTCACCTTGATGGAAATCGGGAAAAGCAGTGCCACTTTCGTGAAACGTTCCATAAATGGCACTCATGGCTTTTAGAAACCTTTCGTTTATCGTTTCCCGACCCTTCAGCTCTTCGCTAAACTATGAGACATAAATTAATGGGCTATAAAATTTATAACTTCAGTCACAAAGGAATCTGATTTAGTGAAGGAACTATTAGAACAATACCTGAAAAATCTAACACACACGTTCCAACGTGGCGATGCGCGCGAAGAGAGTTATTACAAGCACCTCGATAATCTAATTCGCCAGTACACAGAACATCAAAGGATAAAAAATGTAGATGTCACTATTCTCCCCAAAAAGACCGAAGCAGGGAATCCTGACTTTCGCATCTGGGATGGCAAGAACCATATCACCGGCTACATTGAGGCCAAAGATCCTTCCGTTACAAATCTTGATTATATTGAAGGCTCTGAACAACTGGAAAGATACCGCTCTACCTTCCCCAATGTCATACTGACTAATTTTTACGAATTCCGGTTGTACCGCGACGGACATCGCATCAAGCAGGTAATGACCGGCCGCACGTTCATTGCCCAAAAATTGCGGACAACGCCGCCGGTAGAAGAGATCGATAAATTCAAGGAACTCCTCGATCTCTTCTTTTCTTTCTCTTTGCCCAAAGTGCAAACGGCGCGTTCACTGGCTGTTGAACTGGCAAAACGCACCCGCTTTTTGCGGGATGAAGTCATTGCCGTGGAAATTGAGGAAACCGACAGCAATGGCCATAAACAGATCACCGGTTTTTACGAAGCCTTTAAGAAATACCTAATCGGAACATTGACCGAAAAACAGTTCGCCGATCTTTACGCGCAAACCATCACCTACGGGATGTTTGCCGCTAGAACCAGAGTCCCCGCAGGTCAGGACGCATTCAACCGCAGACTGGCTTTTGACTATATACCGCATACAATCGGCATTTTGCGCGATGTATTCCGGTTTATTTCTCTGGAAGAACCGCCCAAATCATTACAGGTTATTGTGGAAGATATTGCCGAAATACTGCAAGTCGCTGATGTCAATAAAATTCTCCACGACAAAGGACAGGAAAAGGCAGAGACCCCGTCATTCATTTCTATGAGACGTTTTTGGCCACCTATGATCCCAAAATTCGTGAACGTCGCGGGGTCTATTACACGCCGGAACCGGTGGTCAGGTATATCGTCCGCGCCATGCATGCCATCTTGAAGTCTCATTTTGGTTTAGCGGACGGCCTTGCCAGCGAAGAGGTGAAACTGCTTGACCCGGCAGGCGGCACCCTAACCTTCCCCGCTGAAGCCATTCGTCTGGCAGCCGATGAATTCAAGGAAAAATACGGCGACGGTGCCTTACACCAATGGATAAAAAAACATATTCTTGCCAATTTTTACGCTTTTGAACTCATGATGGCGCCTTATGCCATCGGCCATTTGAAGATAGGATTTATTTTTGAAGAACTCGGTTACAAAATGGCGGATGACGAACGCTTTAAACTCTACCTGACCAATACGCTGGAAATGGAAGAAATCAAACAGATTGCCATTCCGGGATTGAGTTCATTAAGCGAAGAAAGCCATCTGGCGGGAAAAGTTAAAAAAGAACAGCCGGTGCTTGTAATCGTGGGCAATCCGCCTTACAGCGGTAATTCCGCAAACATCAACAAATGGACGGAACGGTTACTTAAAGAAGATATTGACGGCACGCAAAGTTATTACAAAGTGGATGGTCAGCTACTTGGTGAGAAAAATCCAAAATGGCTGCAGGATGATTATGTAAAATTTCTTCGTTTTGCCCAGTGGAAAATCCAGAAATCCGGCTTTGGCATTGCAGGCATGATTACCAATCACAGTTATCTCGATAATCCTACTTTTCGCGGCATGCGCCAGAGTTTGATGAAAACCTTTGATGAAATCTACATTCTAGACCTGCACGGCAACAGTCTTAAAAGAGAAACCACACCCAAGGGTGGCAAGGATGAAAACGTGTTCGACATCCGGCAGGGCGTGGCCATTGCCCTGTTTGTGAGAAATAAAGAACCGAAAGCGTTACAGGTATATCATGCGGATTTATATGGCGTACGTGAAGAAAAATATGACTGGCTAAATAATAAAGAGTTCTCAAAAAAGGACTATAACAGGATAGAACCGCAAAGCCCTTACTATTTTATGGTGAGAAGAGATACAGAGAAAATTAAGCAGTATCTTGACTGGAAAAAAATAAATAACATATTTCCTGTAAACGGTGTGGGGATTGTTACCTCGAGAGACGACTTTGTAATTAGTTATGATAAGGCCGAATTAAAAAATAGAATCCTTCAGTTCGCTAATCTTTCACAACCAGATGAAATTATTGCACAGGCTTTCAAACTAAAAAATAAAGCAAATTGGAGGATTCAAGATTCACGGAAAAATGTGGCAACTATTATCGATCTAAACGCAAATATCAAATCAATATTATATCGACCATTCGATACACGATACATATTTTATCATCAGGCAGTTATTGAGCGCATGCGTTCTGAAGTCATGGGCCACATGATGGAAGAAAATATTGGCTTATTAACATGCAGACAAATTTCATCCAAGCTTTGGATTCATGCTTTAATTTCTGAAAATCTTATTGATGATTCTTTGATTTCTAATAAGACAAAAGAAAGAACATATATTTATCCTTTATACATTTTCCCAGATAAAAATAAAAAAGACCTCTTCAACCAGCATCAAACCGAAAAAGAACCGAATATCCCCCAAGCCCTTGTTGAGCAATTATCAGCCTACTATGGTCAAAAACCCACACCTGAAGACATTCTCTATTATATTTACGGCGTGTTCTACAGCAACATATATCGCAAAATCTACGCAGAGTTTTTAAAGATTGATTTTCCGCGTGTGCCTTTTACAGGCGATTACGACCTGTTCAAGAAAATGGGTGAACTTGGCAAGGAACTGGCGGATTTGCATCTGCTCAAAAGCCAGGCGCTCTCTCCGCCAGTTGCCAAATATCAGGGCAGCAGCGATAACGACCGGATTGAAAAGATTACTTACAAAGAAGATGAACAGCGCATCTACATCAATAACGATAAATATTTTGAAGATGTCGCCCCAGATGTCTGGAATTATCAAATCGGCGGCTACCAAGTATTACACAAATATCTGAAAGACCGGAAAGACCGAATCATAGACGACGCTCCGCGATATTGCCGGATTGTTACTGCTTTGAGTAAAACCTTAATTATTCAAGAAAAGATAGATGAAATTTATCCTGAGATAGAAAAGAAACTTGTCGATTTTTAACACAGGAAAATACAATAAATAACAACACTTTCAAGGCAATCGAGGGGCTTAAATCAAACATTTCAGCGCTCTGACCCTATTTTAAAACTACAAAAAGCTGTCCAATCTCTAACCTTCGGCACCTTGAACCAACACGTTATGGCATAGTCTCCAACATAAGCATGGAAAACAATACTGCTGCTATAGAAAAGATATTTCTAAAGTTACTGGCCGGAAAAGCCATGGAGGCAAGCCATCTTGCCGATCGTGAATTTCCATTTGAACCGGCGATGCCCAGTGAGCGACACTACAATCCGTCGCAGGCAATGAAAGTTTTTGTAAGGGACGGCTTCCTTGACCGTTATTCCGGCAAACAACTGCTGTTTCCCGGCATTCTACGCTTACTGTCTGTCACCCTGCCGACCGCATTTCCCTTTCAGCAACACTGGAAGATGTCGCAAACTCACATAATATTCTGGCAGCTATTCCCCACACTGGACCATGTCATACCGATATCGCGCGGTGAGGCCGATGATGAGGGGAACCTTGTCTGCACTTCCATGCTCAGAAATTCTGCAAAGGCAAATTGGACGTTAGACGAGTTGGGATGGCAGCTTCACCCGCCCGGGAATTTAGGAGTATGGGATGGTTTGACAGGACTCTTTCTTCGTTTTATTGAAAAAGAGCCGAACGCTTTGTCCACGTCCTATCTCAAATCATGGCATAAAGCTGCTATCTCGGTGCTCGGCAGGCCGTAACCTCGCGGTAAGGTGCGATGCAATGGCTTCATATACGGACAGAAACCAGGGGAACATTCTTCAAGAATTCAATAACATTACATGGAAATAAAGTCATTTTACAAATTCAGGCCCTCCCCCAAATCTTAATCCTCAATGTATTTTCTAACGAACACCACTACCTTCTACCGCCTGTGGCGAGAGAGGAATGTCAAGGCTCTTAGATTCGGCATAGCTGCGGACAAATTTACCAGGCATTTTCCGACCCGCGTTCACAAGAGAATAGTTACCTTTAATGAGGTCATTGAAACTCCAGGAAGCGTTATTTACCCCGAACACATCATAAGTCGGAAACGTGTATATGTAAGCAACACGCCACATTTTACCCGAATTGTCATAGGACTCCGTAGATAGAATACACCAGCTGTCTTCGTCCATGTAAAACGTACGGCGGGAGTAGAGATGATGGGCACTGGACTTACGCACTGAATCAACAACCCAGACCCGATGTTTCTCCCAGCGGACATAATTCGGCTTTACGTGCCTGGGTCCGAGTACCTCTTCCAGCGTCGTATGATTGGTTAATCCGAATACATTATAAGGAATGATTATTTCCTTCTTGCCGATTAGCTTGAAATCGAAGCGGTCCATACGGCCTACAAAACCGAACATTTCGTCCCATAAAAGAGAGCCGGAGTAGGCGGTTATCGGAATGTCGTAGCTGAATTCCGGTGCTTTACCTATGTGGCGTTTTCCGGGCGTGTATAACCAGACACGCTGTCCTCCTTCGGCAGCGTCAGGCATGTATAAGAGAAGAAATTTTGTACCGGCAGAGGACGGTGGCGAGGTCAGCCTCGATGAAATCCCTAAGACCGCATCGGAGGCCTTCCTTCTCATGTCCCCGCTCTTTTCGTACCAGGGATGCAGGTAATAGTGATTTACCTCCGGGAGAGTAGAGATACGGCCTGCCGTGTCTACAATCGCCGCGGAACTCCAGTTGTGATCGACCGGCGGAGCAATGTGCAGTTTACTATTCCACATCACTTCGTAGCCGTTTTTCGGGATCGGAAAGGGGATTCCGTTAAAAGGCAGTCCTTTTTCGTCCACCCCGGTTATGGCGTCCCCCTCGATCTCTCCCCCTATTTTTGCGGTACCGGCATTCTTAAGGGTATTTTGTATCACCCAGGAAGGATAGCACACAGTGCGGTGGGCCGGGTAAACGTCTATTTTGTAAGTTTCGGGGAAACGTTTGATCAAAGCCCTGGTCCCCGTTGTTAGTATTGAGTCGTACTTGGAAACATTCTTTGCATCAATTGTGAACAGCGGCTTTTCGCCCTTGAATGGATCTTCATACCGGTCAGCTCCAGCACGACAAGTGGGTAGTCCTCCGGTATATGCGGGTATCGAACCATCCGCATTGCCGCCTTTTTCTGCACCAAATTCAGTCAGCGTCGTCCCCAGCTGCCCGGCTTCCTCCTCCGAAACCGCGGCTGAAGTGGATCCCGCAAATAGGATAAACAGTGCCACTGCAAACAAGGTGCTCCAAATGATGCTTTGCTTTGTCATAATCCATCCTCCCTTTTCAAAAGCTTCTATAGCATGTTGAAAAAAATAAACAACTATTTATTGCTCGCGTCCTTCATTGTAAGATAGCAATATAGATGATATATAATGGATTAGTCAATGTTGTATAGCTTTGCAAAAGATTATGTCGGCACAGATTTATTTCAAGTCAAAAATTACGGGTAAAATGAAAACATCCTATTTTGGAAACCCGGCAGTCAAAAACGATCCAAATGCTGTCAGCATTGCCCGCTGGTCTCCACAATGGTGGGGATCACGGCGGCGATATATCGACCTGGCTCCTTCTGCAGATCTTCTCAAGCGCGCAAAAGCCGGTTTTTCCTGGCCGTTATACGTCGCCGAATATCGGAACAGTGTCCTGGCCAAACTCGATCCCTACAAAGTATACGCCGATCTCGCCGACGCCATTATTCTCTGCTATGAAAAGCCCGGAGAGAAATGCCACCGCCGCCTCGTTGCCGAGTGGTTCGAGCAATGCCTGGGAATAAAAGTCCCCGAACTACAACCCTTCACCGTCCCGATGTTTTTTTGATTGAACGACCCTGCTCTTCACGCATGTTCTCAACCACAGACCAGCTGAGGGTGTCCCCGCAGAGCACTGATTTTTCCAAACATGGCCATCAGGTTTGTTATTTGTATTTGGTAGCGATAAATGATATTATCAGAGATCTTGATCTTGCATAAGGGAGGAAAACCAATTGTCCAAATCAGAAGACGCAAAAAAAACCGAGAAGAAAAAACCGCTGAAAACAGCTAGAGAAAAGAAGCTGGCCAAACAGGAAAAGAAAAAGAACAAATAGCCCGGCAACTGCTTATACACCTGTTTATCTACCAGTTGTGGGGCTCCATGCTTAAGAGGCCTTTTTTCTTGACATCTTTTCAGGCTTTCATCCATGACGCCAAGTTTATGGCCCACAACATGCGCACCGTCCCTGAAGCGCGTTCATTCGTGGTAACCACATGAAGCTTGGCACTATCTGTCCATAATTGTATCGCCTGATCCGCAAACACGTTGTAACAGCACCCGTTTTATTAAATTCTCCTCAACGTACAAGATTTTTTATCTTTGGTAAAGGAGGAAAAGATGATTGACTATACATTAGACAGGGACGCGGCCATTGTTCATGTTCGTCCTATGGGACCACTTGCCAGGGGGGATTTCGATCGTCTCGCAGGAGAAGTCGATCCATTTATTGAAAAAACAGGTGACCTTGCCGGGCTGATTATCGAGATTAAGAAATTCCCTGGATGGGAAAATCTTGGCGGGGCTCTGCGTCATTTCCGGTTTGTACGCGATCATCACAAGAAAATCAAAAAAGTTGCCGTGGTCACCGATTCACCTATTGGAACTGTGGCCGAACACATAGCTTCCCATTTTGTTTCGGCTGAGATTAAGCACTTTGATGCCGACAAAATGGAAGCCGCAAAGCTATGGATTACCGGAGGTGACTAAAAAGAATAGTCCCGAACAAAAGTTTATCCAGTCAACTACCTCCGCCTGAGGCGGTGGTAGTTGACTTTAATCCATAGTTACAGACAAGGAGGACACAATGAATATTCCTGAGTACATCACCAAGGCGGAAGTACAGCGGGTATGCAAGGAGCTTGGAATTAGCGATTGGACGAAGCTTTCCGAGCCACGCATATCTCTTGAGGAAGCCATGATTATACAGGCGAAAACTGGGGGAGAGACTTCGATGATTTCGGCTGAAGAGTTCCAAAAGGGGTTAGAGGTTGAATTAGAGCATGGTCTGGCGTTTCCGGATGCGAATGTCACAAATAACCACCCTCTTCTTACGGGCAAGATTGTGCTTGCACATCTGAAAGAAATGCTGGACTATTACGCGCGTCTGGAAGTAGCGGAGCTTGAGGGAGATCTTTTCAAGGCCTCACAGGCCGGGAATGCCGAAAAACTGGCACGGAAGTATCAACTATTAGTTAAAGCACGCGCGGAGTTATCGGCCAGTGAGGAAGCTTCGAGCACCAAGAGTAACTGAGGCAAACGTCATGGCGAAGGGAGACGGGAAGTTATCCGCCTGGAGTTACTGCTCAACCATTGTCTTCACCGTACCACCGATATATTTGTGTTACGGTGACCCGAATGTTAGAATCGGAGGAACTTTTTGGAAGCTCTATTAGTCTCAACTGTGATTGTTTCCCTCGCCGAGATGGGTGATAAGACCCAGCTCCTTTCATTTGTGCTTGCGGCAAAGCTAAAGTACAGAGGACCTATCATCCTGGGCATTCTCTTCGCCACCATCGCTAATCATTTACTTGCAGGCTTCGCTGGAGTATGGTTCGCGAGTCTTGTATCCCCCAGGGTACTCAGGTGGATCGTTGCCCTATCCTTCTTCGTCTTTGGTGTGTGGGCACTGAAACCGGACAAGCTGGAAGAAGACCGGAACCTTCGAGGTACCGGCGTTTTCGTGACGACACTGATTACTTTCTTTCTGGTGGAGATGGGCGATAAGACTCAACTTGCAACGGTGGCGCTTGCAGCAAACTATGATTCACTCGGCGCAGTGGTTATGGGGACGACACTGGGTATGATGATTGCTAATGTTCCGGCTGTCTGGATCGGTGAAGCGCTGGCAGATCGGATTAATATGAAAGTGATGCGCTGGGTGGCTGCAGGACTTTTCGCTTTTCTCGGCGTC
>JBAZOY010000026.1:0-29870 GCA_041648505.1 Syntrophales bacterium
ACAAGCCTTACCGCTTCCTCCCTGAATTCTTTATTGTATTTCCCATATGGTATTCTTTCCACTGTGACACCTCCGTTTCTGTATTTTGCCTTAACATTGGTGTACACTTTTTTCAACATACCTCAAATGGTGTCACAGGTGTCTTAACCAACACGAATATTTCCGCCACGTTCAGCGAGTGGATGGACCCCTTGACGATCACCACGACAACATTTACCTTAAAGCAAGGGGCACAAGGGACAACGGCTGTTCTAGGCACAGTGGACTACAACGGCGTAACTGCGGTTTTTACACCCTTAAGCCCTCTTTCCGTGGACACCTATACCGCCACGATTACAACCGGGGCCAAGGACCTGGCTGGCAACCAACTGGCCGGCAATCAAGCCCCCTTGCCCGCGGCAAGTGACTACGTATGGATCTTTTGGACCGCGAATCCACCGGGGCCGCCACCGCCTGCCTCGTCAGTAAACCTTGGATTGGCCGCACCATTCGGAATCGCCTCTACTGCCGGGATTACCAACGTCCTTCAACCGAAGATTACCCATATTGAGGGGGATGTAATTCTGGCTAGCCCAACTCCTACGTGTAATTTTGTGTCGGCCGTGCCTGGCGACGGGACGTTTGGTGCTTGCGGAAGCGACGGCTCCACTCCAACAATCAATGGCACGGTAATCGTTCCCGGGTATCCCGACGCCGCCACTGCAACGAATGTCAAAATCGACATGAATGCGGCGTTCCTCAGCATCACTCCCTTGGCCGGGCCCCCAGCCGTCGGTACAAAGGGAGGGGGTACCATAATAGCATCCCCCACTAATTTGGGAGCTCTGACCGGGAGCGCACCAGTGGTCGGACAGAACTTGTTCTTTCCTGGCACCTATACAGCCGCCGCGGCAATTGGGATACACGACGATCTCACGCTCGACGCCCAAGGCAACCCCAATGCTGAATTCTTCTTCCAGGCGGGAAGCACACTCACTCTGGCAGCTGGAGCGGCCCCTCCTGCTACACGCACTCGTATCCTCCTGGTCAACGGCGCCAAGGCTTCCAACGTCTGGTGGCAGGTCGGCAGTTCAGCGACGATCGGTACGTACGCTGAATTCCAGGGCAACATACTGGCTGCCTTCGATATCACGATCAATACCAACGCAACCTCGTGCGGCAGATTGATGTCAGGGGCGTGGGTAGGTGGTTCCGGCAGGATTGACTTTAGCGGTAACGTCATTTCCGTGCCGGGTAATCCGTTTGCACCTCCTGCTGGATATTCAGCAGTTTGCCAGTAAGGCGTGAAAGCAGGTAAAAGGGAAGACAGGCTATGTTTCATCATTCAGCCTGTCTCCCTTTTGCCTCTCTACAACGCCTCGTTCTTTTGGCACATAGATGTCCCACACGGCTTTTTTCAAAGAGCCGGAAAGGCAACAGCAAAACGCAATATAAAAGGAGGACGTACCATGAAATCAATGTATCGTGCAGCGCTGATGGTAGCTGCCTTTGTTTTTCTCCTACCCTTATCTGCTCGCTCCGAGATAAGGGCAGGAAGCTTTGAAGTAGGTCCGTTCGGAGGGTACAATTTCTTCGAAAGCAGTCAGAATCTGAAAGACCGACCCGTATTTGGCGGACGGCTTGGCTACAATTTCACGAGGCATTTTGGTATTGAAGGCGCCGGGGAATTTATAGGTAGTCGCGTTGATGACACGGCAAAAACGGGTTTCGAGGAAGGACAGTTCAGAAGTCCCATGGATGGAGTGGACCTTACATTTTATCATCTCGATCTCGTCTATCATTTTACGCCCGATGGTAGATTCAACCCCTTTATCCTTGCCGGTGTCGGAGGAGCCCACTATAGTCCAAAGATAAATAATAGGGGGGACATGGCTGCTTTTAATGTTGGTGTAGGAGCGAAATACTGGATGACGGACAATATCGCACTCAGATTCGATGTCCAGGATTATATGGTTACCGAGATTCTCCAAGAGACCTACCATAATATTGGAGCTACTCTTGGAATAACTTTTGCGTTCGGTGGCAAGGCAAAGCCCGAACCGGCCCCTGTTGCGAAGTATGAACCAATACCCGAACCCAAGCCTGAGCCCGTGGCTAAAGAGAAGGTTGAGGAGAAGGTCGTCATTATGGCGTCTGAACCAAAGGTCGAGGAGAAGGTTATGGTCGCCGCGGCTGAGCCGAGGATCATTATTCTTGCTTTTGAGGACATACATTTTGATTTCGATAAGTCGACACTTAAGCCGGAAGCGCAGACGATCCTGAAAAGGAATATCCAGCTTCTAAAAGAAAACCCCAAAGCTCAAATCCGTATTGCAGGGTATACCTCTGCTTCCGGCACTGAAGCCTACAACCAAAAGTTGAGTGAAAGAAGAGCGAAGGCCGTCGAAACATACCTCGTTAATGAAGGCATCATTACACGGGACAGGCTTTCCACAATCGGCTATGGCGAGACAAACCCGGCGATGTACGAAGCAGCGCCTAAAGAGATTTACTCAAAGGCAGCAAAGGCAAACATGAGAGTTCTATTTGAAATAATCGTGCAATAGAAGCATCGGGTTAAGGGGCCGGAAAGGTGTTTTACATTGATCCGGGCCCCTTGCGTTTAAAAAAATAACCCGGAAATGGCTATGGTATATCAAAACCGGTCGATAGCAATATAACTAAGACAGAAGGCAGGCAGAAAAAACGCCGGCCTCCAGGGGAAATCTTTCTGCGATAGCATCTGAGTGCAGCGTCCGAGAGAAAGGACTATATACAACGCGAAACTTTTTTGTAGGGCTGCTCATGGCAGCGTTTCTTCCCTTTATCGTAGGATTTACCAATGTGCCGCCGGATCAGAATATCGAGCAGGTCACCGTCAAAGAAACCGTTCTCTTCCCTCAGGGTCAGCTGTTTTACCCCCCGATGGCGAGCCCCAAGGAGCCTCGTACCCACGTTAGCTACCTCCGCCTCGACCTCCCCGATGACAGCATCAACATAGGATCGGTCGGGTTCGGCGATAGCTTCGGCCTGGTGCGCTGGCCCGGCTGGGGCGAGGAGGACGCATGGCAGCTCAGTATCAGCGGGGCGGTCCTTGCCCAGTTCAATATGGACGCCAGTTCCTCGGACCTGATCAACGCCGACTATATCATCGGCTTTCCGCTAAGCTACCGGAACGGTCCCTGGTCAGCGCGGGCGCGCCTCTTCCACCAGTCCTCCCACCTGGGGGACGAGTTCCTCCTAAACCCCCAGCGCCCTGAGCTGAAGGTAACGCGCATGAACTTAAGCTTCGAGACCATTGAACTGCTCGGCGCCTGGGAATGGAAGGGATTCCAGTTCACCGCCGGTCCCTCATATATCCTCCACACCGACTCCGACCTCAAGCGTTCTAGTGTCCAAGCGGGCATTGATTATCAAAGCAGGGAGCCGGTCTTCAAACCGACGATGCGCCTGTTCACCAGCGTCCTGTGCCATACCTGGGAGGAAACCGACTGGAACCCCGACATTAATGTCAAAGCTGGCGTCACCATCCGCAGCCCCTATGCCGAAAAGAGGGCCATTCAGCTTTTCGGCGAGTATTACCACGGCAATCTCCCCTTCGGCCAGTTCTATAAATTGCGGGCAGAGTACTACGGCGTAGGAATTAACGTATCCTTTTGAGTGCATACACTAAAAAGGGCGTATCGCGGTAAACCTTTTTTTGATAGTGCATTTTAATGGGTGACCTTATGAAAGATGGTGATAATAAAAAAGAGCAGCTCGTACATGAACTGTCGGAATTGCGCTTTCGCCGCACACCGGCCGCGGCGGATGGACGTGGTACACCGGTTCGGCCGGCGGATTGGAAAGACTTCACGGTGCACTACCGTTATCGGGAAACGGTCTACCACATCGCCGTTCTGCGGGCATCTGCCGGCGATACCGGTGATGGCAAGATGGCCAAACCACCAATACCGTGTAATTGTGATACTGTACCCGGAACGACCTCCAATCGCAATACTTCTTACATTGTGGTATTGTTGCGTGGCATGAAGTGGCGTTTTTTGCCGTCCGCTGGATTGTTAGTTATCCTTTATTCCATAAAATGTGATAAAATCATGCATACAGAATGAATGATATGGAGGAACAAAATGTTTCAGGTCGCATTATATGAGACGTTCCAGAATGGGCAGATCATTTTCAAAGAGGGGGACAATGGCGACTGGATCTATGTCGTGGATGAGGGCGAAGTCGAAATCTCCAAAAATGTGGGCGGTCAGAAAATAGTCGTCGAGACCCTGAAGGAAGGTGATATATTTGGCGAGCTGGCCTATATCGACAAGGAACCCCGGTCCGCAACGGCTACTGCCAAAGGGAAGACGGTGGTTGGCATCATTGACAGGACCTTCTTTGATGCTGAATTCAACAAAATCTCTGCCGACTTCCAGAAAATTATCAAAACAGTGGCATTTCGCCTTAGGAAAGTTACCCAGAGTTCTGTGGAGGCGCAGAATGGAAAAAGGATTAATTAGGCACATTCCGGTTCTTTACGTATGATATCTTCCTCCTCCAGCCAAAGCACCATAGCAAAATGATCACAAACAAAAGCCCCTCAAAGAATTATATTTCGTGGTTATTGTGGTGGTGCACTTTGAACTTGAATTCACCCGTTGCGATCGACACCCTTTCATCCGTCAAAGAGTAAGAAAGCACCATACAGTCAGGCATCGGCTTGTGGCTGTAGTTTGTGGCTTTCGGGGTACACTCATGCAGTACGATTTGTCCGGAAGGATGGGCTATGGAACTCAGAAAGATCTTTGAACCGAAGACGGTGGCGGTTGTTGGCGTCTCCCTGTCCAACCCGTTCCATCCAGCCAACGTGATCTACAACAAGAACCATTTGCGATACGAGGCCGAGGCCTTCTGTGTGAATCCAAAAGGCGGGACCATGTATGGTCAGAAGGTCTACAGGAATATCGGAGAGATCCCGAGCCAGGTTGATCTGGCGGTGCTGGCGATCCGGGCGGATCTCGTTCCGCAAACCATCCGGGAATGTACGGAAGCGGGGGTGTCTGGTGCGATTGTCATCTCCGGAGGGTTCGCGGAGACCGGCAGGATAGACCTCGAGAATGAACTCAGGACTCTTTCCGTGGAGAACGATTTCCCGATTATCGGGCCCAACTGTCTCGGCATCTATTCCCCTCCCTACCTGGATGCCTTTTTCCTGCCCCATGAGAGAATGGTCGTGCCGGAGCCCGGATCGGTGGCCCTGATCAGTCAGAGCGGAGGCATTCTGGTGGACCTGATCATAAAACTCACGCAGGAGGATGCGGGTGTTTCCAAGGCCGTGAGCATCGGTAACAAGGCGGTCATCGATGAGGTCGATCTGCTGGGCTATTTTCAGGAGGACCCGCATACAAGGGTGATCGGGATCTACATCGAGGGGTTCAAGAAGGGCCGTGGGCGAAACTTTGTGGAGATGATGAGAAACTTCACCAAGCCCGTGATCATCCTCAAGTCCGGCAAAACTTTGGGAGGAAACAGGGCTGTCAGTTCACACACCGCATCCGTCGCAGGGGACTACACAGTGTTTTCCGAGCTTGTGAAGCAGAGCGGAGCGATCGAGGCGAGCAGCGAGACCGCGTTCGTTTCCTATTGCGAGGCCTTGAGCTGCTGCGAAAAATACGGCAAGAGGAAGAATGTCTGCATCATCACCGGGAGCGGTGGTCACGGGGCCATGGCTTCGGACATCTGCTATGAACGAGGATTGAATCTCGTGGAGGTACCCGAGTCGGACAAGAAAGAACTTCGGCTGAGGCTTTCGAACAGCATACAATCCATCGCATCGCTGAACAATCCGGTAGATCTCACGGGGAGCGCCGTGGACGAGGACTTCTACGTGGCCGTGGAGTTCTTCCTCAACAGGGATTATGTGGATAGTGTCATTCTGCTCCTGCTTCCCTATCTGCCCGGGATCAGCTCCGACGTCGGTGCACGTCTGGCAGTGGCATTCCGCGAATTAGAAAAACACGTTATCACTTATATCCCGCATGTTGAGAAATACGGAATCATAATCGAAGGCTTTGAGTCAAACCGGATGCCGGTAGCCCATTCCGTGGAGGGGGCGGTCTACATGACAGCGGCCCTCATGAAGGGTTAATCATGGATGAGCGAATACGTGCCATATTGAATGCGTCGAGAATGAACGGCTGGGTAATGGAACCCCAGGCGAAAGAACTGCTCCGCACCTACGGCCTTCCCACAACCCGCTTCTTCTGGGCAAAGAGCCTGGAGGCTTCCTTCCAGGGGGCGAAAGAGGTGGGCTATCCCCTGGTCGTAAAGGTTGTCTCCCCTGATATTCTTCACAAGTCGGATGTGGGAGGTGTGGTGATGGGAGTGGAAGACGGCCGGGAACTGGAGGTAGTCTATCAGCGAATGTCGAGGCTGAATGGTTTCCAGGGTGTCTTGCTGGATCAGATGGTGCAGGGAATTGAGATGATCGTGGGGTCCAAGGAAGATCCCCAGTTCGGCACCGTGGTAGTTGTGGGTATCGGAGGCACTTCGGTCGAGGTGTACAAGGATATCTCAATTCGAATGGCACCCCTCTCGTTCCCCGATGCCATGGACGCCATCGGATCGATCAAAGGGCGTAGACTCCTGGAGGGCTACAGGGGCAGAGAGCCTGTGAACATTGAGAAGCTCTCGGAACTCATCGTTTCCTTCTCTCAGTTGGCCTTTGATCTGCGCGACGAGGTGGAGTCGATCGATCTCAACCCGGTCCTCTGCGACCGGGAGAAGGCAGTCATCGCAGATGCCCGATTCGTGTTGAAGAACATGGACAAGACTGTTTGACCATCGATACATGCAAATCCCTGTCGTCCTTAGAACCATTTCCGCAGCTTGAAAAAATCGTCGCTCCCGGGCATAGGGTACGTCAGGCCTTCGTGTGCGAAATATCCGGAAACTTTATGTTCCCTTTTTCCCAATCGCGTTGCTTTATACAACCAATCACTGACACAAAATATTGTGGAATAATAGTATTGACACCTAAGTGGAATTTTCTTATAGTTCAACCGCCAATGAACAATGTCTTATCAAAAATCCAGAGCCTGGAAAAATCAATGGCTATTTTCGGGCTTGACAATCAGTATCCCAGTTATATATTTACAAACAATGCCGGAGTGGTGAAATTGGTAGACGCAGGGGACTCAAAATCCCCCGGGCCTTGCGCCCATCTCGGTTCAATTCCGAGCTCCGGCACCAAATGGAATCAGGGACTTACAGATTGCTGATGATCGTAAGTCCTTTTGTTTTTTGTGGAAGATCCAGCCTGTTCCCTTTAACTTATTCGGCGACAAAAAAATAAAAGCGGTGACAAAATTCTGTGGATAACTTCGTGGAAACGATAAAGCGCAAGGCACGGTATATTTTTCTTAGAGTGGTAAAGGGTAATACAATGCAGCAGGACTGGAAAAAAAAGAAATAAATGCCTTCAAACGTACTGATAAGCACCCATTTTGTGAGCAAATCCTACGGGGCGCAGCCCCTGTTTACCGATATTTCTCTACAGGTTTTCGACAATGAGCGTCTGGGTTTGATCGGTCCCAATGGTACCGGGAAATCCACGTTATTGAAAATCCTCGCTGATATCGAGCCTGCCGATTCCGGAGAGATGTCGCGAACAAGAAACACACGTGTGATTTACCTGCCGCAAGAGGACGTTCTCGATCCGGAGAAAACCATAGAAGAAACCTTGTTCCACCCCATTCCCAAGGAACTTGAGGCATGGGAAGTCAGTAAGCGACGTCAGGAAATAATGACCCTCATTGAAGTGGATAACACGGACCAAAAGGTAGAAACACTCTCCGGCGGGTGGCGTAAAAAGCTGGCTATTGGTCAAGCCCTGTTTCAAAAACCGGATTTAATCCTCATGGATGAACCTACCAATCATCTGGATCTGGAGGGGATTTTGTGGTTGGAGAAACTTTTAAAAGATGCCCCCTTCGCTTTTGTCCTGGTAAGTCACGATCGGTTCTTCCTGGAAAATACAACAAACCGGATTGTTGAGCTGAACAGGAGATATCCGGAGGGGTTCATCAAAGTGGAGGGCAATTACAGTGCATATATTGAAAAGCAGGAGAAGTATGACCATGAACAGGCAAAACATGAAACCGTTCTTTCCAACAAAGTCCGCCGTGAGATAGAATGGCTCCGTCGCGGTCCCAAGGCGAGGACATCAAAGGCGCGATACAGAATCGACAAGGTTTACCAGCTGCAGGAAGATCTTGAGACGGTGAAGGGCCGTGACGCCCACAACAGGAGCGTTGACATAGCCTTTGATACCACCCACCGAAAAACGAAAATACTTCTGGATGCGGAAAAACTGAGGAAAACCATGGGCGGTAAACTCCTTTTTGAGAATCTCAGCTTGAAACTCACGCCAGGCAAGGTCATAGGGGTCATGGGGCGAAACGGAACAGGGAAAAGTACACTCATCCATATTCTTAATGGCAAACTGCCTTCCGATGCCGGTTCTGTAAAAGTGGCTGATGGTTTACAGATCGTGACGTTTGATCAAATCAGAGAGTTATCGGACGGGAGCCAGACCTTGCGGCAAGCCCTCTCTCCGGGAGGAGACACGGTTATATATCAAGGGCGGCCTTTCCATGTGGCCGCTTGGGCCAAGCGATTTCTCTTTCAAACAGAGCAACTCGGCATGCCGGTTTCCGGGCTTTCAGGTGGAGAAAATGCTCGTGTTCTTATCGCGAACTTGATGTTGCAACCTGCGGATGTCCTCCTATTAGACGAGCCCACCAACGATTTGGACATTCCCACGCTTGAGGTGCTCGAAGAGAGTCTGGAGGAATTTCCCGGCGCTATCGTCCTCATTACGCACGATCGGTTCCTCATGGAGCGCCTTTGTGATATGTTGCTTTGCCTCGATGGGGAAGGCGGTGCGGAATATTTTGCAGATTATGACCAATGGCTTCAATACAGTAAGGGCAGGCTGTCCACCACACTCCCATCCGGGGAAACATTACAAAGCCTCCCGAATAAAAAACCCCAGAAGCTGGTCTACGAAGAGCGTAAGGAGCTAAACCGGATTGAAAGACAGATAGAAAAGGCAGAAGGTATTGCGGATAACTTACAACGAAAGCTTCATGATCCGGAAATCATGCGTGATGCCGATCGATTGGCGAAAATATATGCCGAACATCAAGAAGCCCAAAAGAAAGTTGAACAGCTGTACCAACGTTGGGGAGAATTAGAGGCAAGAAGTAGAGGCTCAGCTGTCTGACTATATTTCCCAACAGGGGAGGAAAAGGAACCCAACCTTTGCGCATGCACTTGATTCGCAGGGCTGGTGCCCTGCTCTCATGTGATGAGAAACGTTAATTGGCACCCGGACCAGATCCGGGGTAATGGTGAGGATATTCATTTGCTGCACATTTTTATAGATGCTGATGCGTGCCCGGTTAAACCGGAAGTGTACCGCGTCGCAAGCCGATATCGCCTTGATGTCACATTGGTAGCCAACTCTTTGATGCGAGTTCCAAATGAACGATGGATTACACTCGAGGTTGTAGAGAACGGATTAGACGCGGCCGATGATTGGATTGTCGAACACGTGCAACCTCACGACATTGTAGTCACCGGTGATATTCCGCTTGCGAGCCGCTGCCTCAAGGGAGGTGCAAGTGTGATTGGTACAACCGGAAAGCCGTTTACGGAAAACAACATCGGTCAGGCTGTCGCGACTCGCGACCTGTTGTCAGAACTCCGTAGCACAGGTGAGATAACGAGCGGGCCTCCACCGCTAAAAAAGCGCGACCGATCACGTTTTCTTCAGCAGCTCGACGACGTTATTCAATCAATCCGTCGCAAGCATTCGTTTAATTCCACCTGACAAGGATAATTAAGCTGACGTGAAAACCGCGTGGCTGTTAGCAGCGTTATGTTGGCATACTCCACAAAATGAAAACCTTATCCCCCTCATCCCGCCATATCTTCTCATCATAAATCGACTGATTCGGATCTAGCGCCAATAAGCAATGTCTTATCAAAAACAGAAAATAAATATAAATAATCCTTGACATTCCATTAAAACGGGTATATAGCTTCTCCATAGTTCGTACCTTTCCGGTTTGCGGTTATTGGTCAATAGGGTACGGTAAGACGTTGGAGAAAAACATTTTGAAGTGCAAAAGATGGCCACCAAGCTCTTTAGTCTGGGTGGCTTTTTTTCATTTCTGTCATCGTGTTGATCCGACTGTAGAAAAAATTTAAGAAAGGAGGATACAAACGATGTCAGAAGGTAAAGTAAAATGGTTCAACGAAGGCAAAGGCTTCGGCTTCATCGAAAAGTCTGATGGCGGTGATGTGTTCGTACATTTCAGTGCCATTCAGGCCAGCGGTTTCAAGACGCTGCAAGAAGGCCAGAATGTCAGCTTTGATATTGAGCAGGGTCCGAAAGGCCCATCGGCAGTAAACGTAAAGGCTATCTAATCGCTTCTGCTGAGAAATGAACGAGAGGCGTTCCCGCACATGAGAATGATGCAGGAACGCCTCTTTTATTTGTGATAATCGCGCGCTCATCAAACATTATGGTGTTATGATATTCTCCGGAGAGAAAGATCGTGTGATATGCCTCTATCTATTACAATCTGAATGAAAGAAGAACGGGGCTGGGAATGGTATGCCAGGGGTATGTCTGAGAATGAACTCTGCCACTGGTAAAACCGATGGGAAAAAGTATTACGTGTCCTTTCATTAACCATCAAGAAACTCTCACAGGCATATCTTTGGAAATCGACAGCGATGCCTGCCATATTTTGCAGGTAAAGTAACTTGGCATAGAAGAAAAGTTTTTCTTATACTTTTCCACAAAAAGGGCTTTCTTATCAATTTCAATTCGACTCAATGTTGTTGGGAGCATAAGGGGATCATCCGGACTACCCTTCTTAAGCAGTTGATCATTGCCGTATAGCATCCAGACGTTTCTTCAATCTCCCGGCTCCTATCCGAGCGGAGTTGGTCCAATTCTAAATCAAAGCGCTATCTTCGTTGGCGTCGTCGTCGGCTTGATTTCATCTTCGATTTAAAACCGGGGTTACTTCCATATCGCTGCTGGCTATCTTATTTTCAGGAGCCTTTGAAAAATTTATTGTATCCCTTGTAGCGCGCCGCGGTATAATCATGACAAAGGATAACCTTGGAGATTACAGTATCAAGTATTAAAAAGGGAAGGGGGGTCTTTCCGCCTTCCTTCACGCAGCTTCCGATTTCCAACCTCCGTAGAGCAATTCCTTTCTGGTCTGATCATCCCTTCTTATTCCTGAAAGCTTCCGCAAAGGGATTGTTAAAGGGGGTCGGCTTTTGGGGTCGATTCGCCCTTTTGGGCGGCGCGGTTTTATTAGCAGTCGGATTTTCCCCGGCTTCACTTGCTGTTCCCGGATCTCTCTTCATTGACAGTGCGATTCTTTTTCTCCCGATATCCACATCGAGCACGGTGACCATTACCTTTTGCTGTACCTTGACCACATCGCCCGGACTCTTTACAAAACGGTCGGCCAACTGGCTGATATGGATCAAGCCGTCCTGATGTACCCCGATATCCACAAATGCACCGAAGGCCGTGACATTGGTGACGATCCCCGGAAGTTTCATCCCCGCTCTTAAATCATGGATCGTCGAAATACCTTCTTCAAAAGCAAATTCTTCGAAAGTCTCCCTTGGGTCACGTCCCGGTTTGGACAGTTCGCCGATGATGTCTTTCAGCGTGGGAAGGCCGGTCTTATCGGTAACATATTTTGATATATTGATCCTGTTTCTCAGCTCGGCATCGGCTATCAGATCAGAAACCTTGCAGTTTAGATCGGCGGCCATGGCATCGACGACAGGATAGCTCTCCGGATGCACCGCACTTTTGTCTAAAGGATTGTTGCCTTCATTGATTCTCAGAAAACCGGCAGACTGCTCGAAGGCCTTTGGGCCGAGCCGTTTAATTTTCTTCAATTCTTTTCGTGACCGAAAGGGTCCGTTTTCATTCCGGTGGATTACGATGTTCTTTGCAAGTTGAGGGCCCAGCCCTGAGACATAGGTCAGCAGCTGGACGCTGGCCCGGTTCACATCCACGCCTACATTGTTTACGCAGCTAATAACGGTATCATCCAGCGCCTGTTTGAGATTGTTCTGGTCCACGTCATGTTGGTACTGGCCCACGCCTATGGATTTGGGGTCGATCTTCACCAGCTCGGACAACGGGTCTATGAGGCGCCGTGCGATAGACACCGAACCTCGAACCGTTAAATCGAGATCGGGGAACTCTTCCCGGGCAATCTCGGATGCCGAATAAACCGACGCACCGCTTTCGTTAACCATAACCACTTGGCAATCGTCTATGGAAAGCCCCCGGATGAAATTCTCTGTTTCCCGACCGGCTGTGCCGTTGCCGATGGCGATGGCCTGGATATTGAATCTTTCGCATAGTGCTCTAATGGTTTCGGCTGCCTCCATAACCTTTCGCTCCGATGTATGGGGATAGATCGTCGTATCGTGGTGAACCAGCTTTCCCTGTGCGTCAAGACAGACGACCTTGCATCCGGTTCTCAGACCAGGATCAATCCCCATCACCCGCTTGGCGCCCAGGGGAGAGGCGAGAAGAAGCTGGCGAAGATTTTCGGCAAACACACGGATCGCCTCGGTCTCAGCCCTTTCCTTTGTTGTCAGACGGGCCTCTGTTTCCATGGATCGTGAAAGAAGCCGTTTGTAGCTGTCCCGAACAGCAAGCTTAACCTGCTCCCCATCATCCTCTGCTGTTTTGACAAACAGCTCATCCAGTGTAGAAATGGCGTCCTCTTCCCGGGGGGCGAGTGTCAGGCTTAAAAAATTCTCCCGCTCTCCCCGGCGCATAGCGAGTATACGGTGGGATGGAGCCCTGGCAGCCGGTTCCTGCCACTCGAAATAGTCCTTATAGTTAATACCTTCGGTTTCCTTCTCAGGGACAACAGTACTGATAAACTCGCCTTTTTCCTCGAACAGCCGGCGTAGCCGGACGCGGGCATTGGAATCTTCATTAATCCATTCGGCGATAATATCCCTTGCACCGGACAGTGCATCTTCAGGGGATTCAATCCCTTTTTCTTCATCCACGAAATCGGCGGCTACCTGTTCCGGATTATTGCCTTCCTGTGCAAACAGAATCTCTGCCAGGGGTTCGAGCCCCTTTTCCCGGGCGATGGTAGCGCGGGTCCGCCGTTTGGGCCGGTAAGGCAGATAGATGTCTTCGAGAACAGCAAGGGCTTCGGCTGCCATCACCTGTTCTTTAAGCTCATCGGTAAGATGTCCGTGCTGCTCCAGGGATTTTAAAATCGCCGTTCTTCGGGTATCCAACTCTGCAAGATGCTGCAGGCGATCCCGGATAGCGCTAATCTGAACTTCATCAAGGCTCCCTGTGGCTTCTTTTCGATATCGTGCAATAAAGGGGATAGTGGCTTCTTCTTCAAGAAGCCGTGCCACTGCACGAATTTGATCCATTCCAAGTCCGAGGTCATCGGTAATTTTCAAAAGGTGTTTTTCTTCCATTTGCACTCCGCTTCTCACGTATACATTGGTTAAGATTTTGCAAACCGTTTAATCAGGCGTTCATTTCCAATGATAACATTTTCCCGCAGAAAAGGCCGCATTTTCTATGCCGGTCTGCGCTGAATCTCTTCATACGGATTATCATCCGATATGACCAAGAAAAGCTTTTCAATTTTGTCCTAAAATTTTTCCGTGCGCAAGCCGCAAGTTGAGGATAAATGATATTTGAGACCCCGGCTTTTATCGACCTTTTTGTAACCTTTTCCAGGATTTTCTTGCTTATTTCGTAATTTCCGCTTCGCCGTCCAATTCCCTTCCCGCATAGTAGCAATCTTTCGCAGATTGTGATAATTAGAAGTCATTAAATTTGCAGGCAGATACAAACAGGTTTTACAAAAAGCACGGTTGGAGTTTCGATTTTACTGATCCTTTCTATCAGACACATTACACATTGACAGGGGATTTGCATCAAGGATGGACTTCAAAATCATAAATTCATATCTTTCTATAAGTACTGGCGGAGATACCGACATTATTATTGATATTACCCCCCACGTATCAAAGAAAGTAACTGAATCACGCTTAACGGAGGGACAGGTTCTTCTTTTTGTGCCGGAGGGAAATTTTTACCGGCATGATGCCCGATGGGGTGATGGAAACGGGTATGCCCATGTACGAGCCGCTCTTCCGGGCCCTTCTCTGACGGTTCCTCTAACAAAAGGAAGTCTCGTTCTTGGGGCCTGACAACAGATCGTGCTTGTTGACTTTGACAATCACCCCAGAGACAGGAAGGTACTGGTACACATTTCAGGAATCTAACTTAGTATGGATAGATAGAGCGAATATTACTCATCAAATATCGGATATGAAAGATATTATTGAATACCATGTAGGTGACGTGTTGTCCGAGAGCATAAGCGATAGAATTCCCTCCAGAGAGGAATGCAGTGAACTCATGGCGCAATATTCCATGCTACCGAACATTGTTGAGCATTCCATTCAGGTTATGAGAGTTTCTCTGGCAATAACAGACAATCTTAAGAGCGGTGTGAGGGTAAACAGGGACATGGTTGTCGCTGCGGCACTCCTGCACGATATTACCAAGACAAGATCACTTCAAACAAAGGAACACCACGATGTATCCGGTGGTGAGCTTCTGCGGAAAATTGGGTTTATTCGCGTAGCCGAAATTGTCGAGCAACATGTCTTCTTCAGGAATTTGAATCTGAAAGGAAGTCTTGAGGAGCGTGAGATAGTATACTATGCCGACAAGAGGGTTATGCATGACAAGATAGTGACCATCCAGGAGAGGGTGCACGATCTGGTTCAGCGATATGGAACTGTAGAAGAGATAAGAAACAAGATCCTTAAAAATATGAGCATAGTACCCGGGATTGAAAGCAAGATCGACAGTTTTATGAAAATTGATATACAAGGTGCTATTCAGGAAATATCGGCCGTGGCGCCGCAGGCGGCGACACGCGGTGACAGACGCGGCTCCGTTCATCCTGACCGCAAGCGGTCAGGATGAACGATGTTTATATTGATCCATATAAAAACCCAAACACCGCAATATTTGCCGTATAAAACGCCAATAAAAATTATGATTTTCTGTCATAAACATCATCACAACTAATGGTTACGTATGAACATTGTTCATATCACGGTGTATTATACGGATCAAATAAAATCCTCTGCGATCCCCTAATCAGTAATCAAAACCCCCGCTTTTTTGAAAGAAAAAGGGGGGGGTTATTAGCAAGTCTATATTTTCCTCCAACATGGTTATTAAGGGACAGAACTTATATTTTACCACGTTCCGCATGAGGTGCTTGCTATCGCGATTTTCATTCGAAATCTACTACAACTATTGAATTATTCGTCCTAATACTTTCAGGAAGAAAATATTAAAAGTCCACAAGCTGGTTCCATTTCGTTTCCATAAAATATATTTACAGTATATTGTAATTATTAAATAATTGGCGGAAGTGCATGGGAATCGAACCCACCTGAGACGGTTTTAGCGCCCCACACTGGATTTGAAGTCCAGGAGGCCCACCAGTGACCTGAGCACTTCCGTGTTAGATGTAAAAGACCTTGGAACTATTCAGGAACCATGAGTCAGTTCGCAATAAATAAAAAGCCAGGGAGGAGCTTTTATTCGTGATTATGGGTAGCAGGGCTGAGCTGTCCTTTCCAAGGAGGCATCAAGCAACTGCACTGTTACCTCCTCACCCTTTCTGGCCAATGTTACATCCTCCGGCAGGATGATAAGGCCGTTCGCCCCGACCATAGATTTAAGAATACCGGAGCCCTGTTCACCTGTGGTGCTGACGGTATATTTCCCCCCGCTGTATTCGATCCTTCCCCTGATGAAGTTTTTTACTCCTTTGCCTTTCCTGATATCATCCTGAAGACAGGCGTTGACCGTATTGCGAAACAGGTTTTTATGCCCCATCATTTTGAGTATCGAAGGCCTGATAAATTGCTCGAAGGAAATCATTGACGATACGGGATTACCCGGCAGTCCAAAAACAGGAATCCCTTCTATATTCCCGAAGGCGAGGGGCCTGCCCGGCCTCATTGCCACGCGCCAGAATTCCATGGTGTTTCCTACTTCCCTCATGATATCTTTCACGAGATCGTAGTCTCCTACCGAGACCCCACCTGATGAAACAATAATATCCGCCCGCATGGCAGCCCTGAATTTCGCAATGAGGTCTTCCCTCGTATCTTTTGCTATTCCCAGAAGCAACGGAATACCGCCAGCGTCCAGCACCTGAGCGGTAAGGGAATAGCTGTTGCTGGCAACAATTTTCCATGGTGACGGTGTCTCATCTATATCAACCAGTTCATCACCTGTGGACAGGATGGCAATAAGAGGTCTCTGATAAACATAGATGAAAGATCGGCCCAGAGAGGAAAGCATACCTATCTCCGCCGGTCTTATGATCTTCCCCCGTGTAATTACCAGTTCACCCTCTTGGACATCTTCCCCTGCATACCTGATATCCTCTCCCTGTTTGATCTCCGCATAGATCTTTACCCTCTGCCCATCTTTTTCGGTGTCTTCCATTCTGAGGACAGCATCCGCTCCCCCGGGGACCGGAGCGCCCGTCATGATTCTGGAAGCGGTACCGCGTTCCACACTTTTCAGGGGGATATGACCGGCGGGAATATCTTCGATGACATCGACGGTAACGGGAGTTTCTCTCGTAGCACCGATGGTATCCTCCCATTGCAGGGCATAGCCGTCCATGGCTGAGTTGTCTTTCGGCGGAATATTACGCCCGGCATATACATTCTCACCAACAACCCTTCCCAGGGCATCAAGGATGTTGACTTTCTCCAGCCCGAGAGGAGAAATGGTACCAAGGATATAGTTAAGGGCGTCTTCAACGGTGATCATAATCTTTTATGAAATTCTCTTCTTTAAGCTCAGCAACTGAATTATCTGCCGATTGATAATCAAAAACTATCTTAAATGATTTTCCTTGTCAACATCTAATCAATAGGCCATATAGGCCATCTTTATTTTATCCTTGAATAAATTCCGGTTGCGTTATAAATTTCAATATTCGGCATACAGGCATACATTTGATTAGTTAGTTTAGGTGCAAGCTTGAAAAACATATATTGTCTATCTTTTTTGCTATTTGAGTTTCCTGCTAAAGTGCTGTTGGACTTATGGTGAGAAAATTTATCGAGAAAAAACATAACATCTCTCATCCCGATCTCCATGCCCTGCTTAACAAGATCAGCAGAAGGGAAAGAAAGATAAGGATCGGCGGCCTCTGCGGTTCGGCAAAATCACTCCTCATTTCCATTATTTCCAGGCATATTAACAGGCCGTTACTCGTGGTCAGTCCCACAGAAAAGGAAGCGAAGGATACCTGTCTGAATATTTCTTTTTTCCTTGGAGATGACAAGGTGTTTCTCTATCCGTCCTGGGATGTTATTTCCCTTGATATGTTTTCCTTCCAGCGGGAAGTGGAATTACTGCGGATGGAAGGGCTCTACCGATTATTTGCGGGAAAACCGGAGGTGATCGTGGCACCCTTGAAGGCCTTGATGCAGATGGTTATTCCAAAAGATGTCTTTGATGGTTATATTGAAATAATCTCTCTGGGAGATTTTATAGAAAGAGATGAACTGTCATCAAAATTGTTTGACGGAGGGTATAAAAGGGTACCTCTCGTAGGAGAGAAGGGCGAATTCAGTTTCCGTGGGCATATGGTTGATCTTTTCCCCCCCCATGCGGAAAAACCTGTCAGGATGGAATTCATGGGGGACGAGTTGGAATCAATCAGGGAATTTGATGCCTCGTCACAGCGATCGACGGGAGAGTTGGAGGAATTTATCATTACTCCTGCAAGAGAAGTCATCCTGACTCCCATGAGAAAGCAACAGGCCCTGAGAAATATAAAACACAGGGCGAATGAATTGGAACTCCATGGGATGATGAAAAATCGCTCACTGGAGATGGTTGAAAACGGCCTTTTGTCTTCGATAAATCCTCTGTTTTTTTCTCTTTTTTACGCATCGTTTGCCGACAATGGAAACCCGGAAAATCATGATGTGCTCGGAACATTGTTTGACTTCACAGGAAAAAGCAGCCTTATCATTTTTGACGATTCCCTGTCCCTGCAGTCCTCTGAAGTTGGTATATTAAATGAAATAGACCGGTTTTTAATGAAGGCCAAAACCGAGAAGAAATTCCATTTGGAAAAGGAATGTTCTTATCTGACGTTGGAGAAAATCCTCCAGAGCTATGAAGATTCTCAGCAGATATACTTTGAAGGTCTGACCATCGGTGGTTCTGATGAGAGCAACCATCCTTCCGCTCCGGTGAAGTTTGTGATGGATCCTGATTGGGACTGGAAAGCAACAATCAAAGCACGGGGTGAGGAGGAGGGACTTCTCACCCCCCTTGTAGAAAAGATCAAAGAGTGGCTTGAAGAGGGAAATCTGGTTAGCTTTGTCTCTCCGGGAGAAGAGATGATCCAGCGGATGTCCCATCTTTTAGCGCAATACTCTCTTCCCATCGATCATTCTGCAACCTATCCATTTCCCTTCCTGGCGGAAATTGAACAACATGACGGCAGGGGACACCTTGTCATTAGAAAGGGTAAGGTAACCGGTGGCTTCCATCTTCCTTCTCTGAAACTGGTAATGATCAGTGAAGAAGAAATCTTTGGTAAAAAAGTGGCAAGGAGGCGGTCAAGACCTGCCAGAGAAGGATACTTCCTGCAATCTTTTGGTGAGTTGAAGGAGGGAGATTATGTTGTCCATACCGATCATGGTATAGGAATCTATCAAGGGCTGAAAAGACTTGCCGTCGGTGAAATGGAAAATGATTTTCTCCTTGTTGAGTATCAAGAGAAAGATAAGCTCTATATACCGGTGGATCGTCTAGACCAGATGCAGAGGTATATAGGTCCCGAAGGTTATGTGCCTAAAATTGATAAGTTGGGCGGCAAGTCCTGGGAATCGGTGAAGGAAAGGATTAGAAGATCGGTGAGAGAGGTGGCTGAGGAACTTGTCTCGATCTATGCCGCCAGGGAGATAACAGAAAGACCGGCCTTTTCTCTTACCGATAGGATTTACGATGAATTTTCTTCCACCTTTGAGTTCGAGGAAACCCCAGATCAGGCTAAAGCGATTGAGGATGTCCATCTTGATTTGGGTAGTACTAAACCTATGGATAGATTGATTTGTGGCGATGCCGGCTTCGGTAAAACTGAAGTAGCCCTGAGAGCCTCTTTCCGTGTCGTCATGGACGGAAAACAGGTTGCCGTTTTGGTTCCCACGACCATTCTTGCCGAACAGCACTATCAGACATTCTCACGGAGATTAAAGGATTATCCTGTTCATGTTGAAGTTCTGAATAGATTTAAAACAAAATCCGAGCAACAGAAAATTATAGAGGAGATCAGGAAGGGAACTGTGGATATAATTATCGGTACCCACAGGATATTGCAGAAAGATATTGTCTTTAAAGAACTGGGTCTTGTCATTACTGATGAAGAACAGCGTTTTGGGGTAGCTCATAAGGAAAAATTGAAAAAGTTAAGGACTCTTGTTGATGTACTTACCATGACAGCAACCCCTATACCGAGAAGCCTGCATCTTTCGCTTGTCGGTATCCGTAACCTGTCTGTTATTAACACTCCTCCTGAAGATCGTCTTCCTGTCAAAACTTATGTACTTGAATTTAATGAAGACGTGATAAGAGAAGCAATCCAGCAGGAACTCAGGCGAGGTGGACAGGTATTTTTTCTTCATAACCGGATAAAATCCTTATTCAGTATGGCGCGATTCGTGGAGCGGCTTGTCCCTGAGGCCAGAGTTGCTGTTATTCATGGTCGTATGAAGGGGAAAGAGGTAGAGGATACCATGGCAAGGTTTATCCATGCGGATTACAATGTCCTGATCTGTACGACGATAATCGGTTCCGGCATTGATATTCCGACAGCCAATACTATCATCATCAATAGGGCCAACTGGCTTGGCCTTTCTGAACTGTATCAGCTCAGGGGAAGGGTAGGGAGGTCGAATGAGGAAGGATATGCCTATCTTCTGATACCCAAGGGAACGATGCTCCTGCCGGATGCCAGGAAAAGACTCCAGGCGCTTATGGATTTTTCTGAATATGGGGCTGGTTTCCGTATTGCCATGAATGACTTGAATATAAGAGGGGGAGGTGATATTCTCGGTACTTCTCAATCGGGGCATATCTCGGCCGTAGGCTATGAGCTTTACACTGAATTGATGGAAAAGACTATCAGGGAACTAAAAGGAGAAACAATCGAAGAGGAAATAAAGCCGGAGATCAATCTCGGTCTTCCTGCCTTTATTCCTGAAGACTATATGTCCGATGTCGTAAGGAGGCTTGTAACATACAAGAGGTTATCACTGGCGGCAAATGATGAGGAGCTGTCTGAAATCAAAGAAGAACTGATAGACTCGTTTGGTTTCATACCCCCCGAACTTACAAACCTGTTAGAGGTGATCAGCCTCAGGAATATCCTGAAGCACCTCAAGAGCAGGAAGATGGAGTATGATGGGAAAGCCATGTTCATACTTTTCCAGGAAACGTCTCCTATAGAAGCGACTAAGATCATCGAGCTGTCTCGTAAGAAAATGAAGGGGATAAGACTGACACCGGATTTTAAGCTCTCTGTTCCCATGCCGTTTCTCCATAGAGAAGAAATAATCAGACATGCAAAAGGCCTGCTGCAAGCATTGATGAACTGATAAATGAGTTACAACTGATGGTCTCGTAAAAAGTCAAAAATGATGTCAAAAAGACGGTTTAGTAGAAAGCACCAGAGGCAAGGCGCACGAATCTTAAGGAATGAAGCGTAGTTATGCGTACGCCGCAATGACGAAGGATAAAGTGCAACACAGCATCTGGACTTTATACAAAGTCGTCATAACTTGCAACTTGAATGAAGCGAGGGTTTGAATGATAGAAAAAATATTGAAGGTTTGGCTGATGGTCGTTTTTTTTACAGTTACTCTGTCTTCTTTGGCCTGTGCCGAAATTGTAGATAGAATCGTGGCCTTTGTAAACGATGAGGTTATCACCCTGTCCGAATTCAATAATACCTTTGAGCCATACCGGAGAAGAATAGAAGAATCTTACAAGGGGACGGATAAGGATAAGGTTATTGCCCAGACCAGGGCCACCTTCTTAAAAAGAATGATTGATAATAATCTGATAGACCAGGAGGCAAAAAAAGCGGGGATTGTCGTGAAAGATGAGGAGCTGATGGAAACGATCAAGGGTATTCTCGGCAGTAGAAATATCAATATAGAAGATTTTACGAAAACACTTACCAAGGAAGGCTCCAGTTTTGATGATTACAAGAAAGAAATCAGAGGTCAAATGACCAGAATGAGATTCATCAGGCGGGAGTTAATGCCCAAGATCATTATCACCGATGCTGAAATAGGTGATTATTACTCTAAGCACAGACAAGACTATGAAGGCAAAGAAGCGGTCCGAATCAGACAGATATTTATTCCATTTTCAAACGAAAATGATCCGGAAACGAAAGCAAAACTTAAGGTCGATGCCGAAATGATACGTTCACATATAGATTCGGTAGAGTCTTTCGAATCAGTTGCCGCTGCTCACCCGGCAGAACTTGTAAGCGATACCGGTTTTGTTGAAAGAGGTCTGATGCTGCCCGCAGTGGAAAAAGTGGCTTTCACACTGGAAAAGGATAAGATCAGTAATGTAATTGAGTCTCCTACAGGTTTTCATATCATCAGGATCGTTGATAAGAGAGGGGAGGGGATTAAATCCCTCGAATCTGTCCGTGAAGAGATCAAAAACAAGATAGCGGACGAAAAAATGAATGCGAGCTATGAAGAATGGATGGAAATATTGCAGAAAAAATCCCACATTGAAATAAAACTTTAATGTGTTACGTTAACTTTTTAAAGATCCTTACAAAAAGATCTCCGGCTTAACTTTAGTTTTCCCCCACCTTGTATTCAATGCGGGGGAAAAGGGCATCGGCACGTTTCAGGGTACTCCCCGCAGGAAGGCCGCCCCATAAATGGATGCTTTTGAAATCCTGGACTTCGATGTTTTCGATTCCAATTTGCTTCATTATCTTTTCTGCTGAAGACGGCATGAAAGGCAGAACAAGAACGGCAATGATACGTAGAGACTCCAGTAGATTGTATATGATCAGGTCCAGTTTTTCTCTTTGTGAGGGGTCTTTCGCTATAGTCCATGGCTCTATTTCCACGATGTACCTGTTTGCCGTATTAATAAATTCCCAGATAGCAAGTAACGCCTTGTGGAGAGCTATATCTTCAAAAAAGTTTTCTACCTCAGTTACAACTTTTTCTGCCGCGGCAATGAGAGATCGGTCTTTCTCGGAAAAGGCACGAACAGCAGCCGGCACCTTCCCCTGGCAGTATTTTATGGCCATAGCCATGATCCTGCTTACCAGATTTCCGAGGTCATTCGCCAGATCGGCATTGATCCTATTAACAAAGCTCTCCTCACTAAAGCTCGCATCAAGGCCAAAGACCATTTCCCTCATTAGAAAGTAACGCAAAGGATCTAACCCGTATTTCTCCTTCAATGTCAGAGGATTTACCACATTGCCCAAGCTTTTGGACATCTTATCCTGATTAATGTTCCAATAGCCGTGGACATTAAGATGGCGGTAAGGTTCGATACCGGCTGCCTTAAGCATCAAAGGCCAATAGATGCCGTGAGGTTTGAGTATATCTTTGGCTATCAAGTGCCGGGTATGGGGCCAGAATACACTGAACTTCTCGCCGTCCGGCCAGCCCAATCCCGTTATATAATTGATAAGGGCATCAAACCAGACATAGGTTACGTAATCGTCATCGAAGGGAAGGGTAATACCCCAGCTAAGCCTTGTTTTTGGTCTTGAGATGCATAGATCCGTGAGTGGTTCCCGGAGAAAGGCGAGGACCTCATTCCGATATCGCTCCGGTCTGATAAAATCGGGATGGTCTTTTATATATTGAATAAGCCATTCCTGATATTTGCTCATTCTGAAGAAGTAATTGCTTTCTTTCCGATATTCCGGCGCTCTCTGGTGATCAGGGCATTGGCCATCTATCAGCTCTTTTTCCATATAAAACCGCTCACAACCGACGCAGTAGTATCCTTCATATTCTCCGAAATATATGTCCCCCGCATCGTAAACCTTCCGCAGGATTAGCCGGACCGTTTCAATGTGATCGGCATCAGTTGTCCTGATGAAATAATCATTGCTAATGCCCAGTTCTGACCATAAGTTGCTGAACTGACCGCTGATGCGGTCTGCAAATATTTTCGGTGTTTCTTTCATTTTTTTGGCAACTTGTTCTATCTTATCCCCATGTTCGTCCGTGCCGGTAAGAAAAAACGTCTCATACCCGGAAAGACGGTAATACCTTGCCAATACATCAGCGGCAATAGTGGTATAGGCATGGCCGATATGGGGAGAAGCATTGACATAGTATATCGGCGTAGTAATAAAAAATGCTTTTGCCATAAAAATACTTTTATACCTCTACTCCTGATTCTAATTTCTGAGTGATTAAATATTTTTTATATTTACGGCGATTTCTTTGCCATCTTCCATCTCTAAAATAACCTCATCTCGAATGACATTTTGCCTGACGACCTTGCCACGTCCTTCATCAATCTGGAGCATCTTTCCACATTTCGGCATATTTCTTTTCGTATCCTGATAACTATCGTATTCAAAGGCCATACAGCACATAAGTCTTCCGCAAAGCCCTGAAATCTTCTCTACGTTAAGAGAGACATTCTGTTCTTTAGCCATTTTGATGGAAACTCTATCAGGATTATGTTGTAAACTGGCGCAGCAGACCTCTCTGCCACAGATTCCCATTCCTTTGATAAGATATGCCTCATATCTGCTACCAATTTGTCTTAACTCTATTCTGGCCTTAAACTTTTGCACCAGATCCTTGACAAGCTCCCTGAAATCAACACGATTTTCCGCAGTAAAGTAAAACTTCGCCTTACTTCTATCAAAGAAACAGACCACGTCTATCAGTTTCATTGGAAGATTCCTCGCCTTTATCCTTTCCAGGCAGAATTTGCGGGCGAGTTGTTCCAATTCCCGATTATCTTCTTTAATCTTCAAATCTTTTTCTGTGGCTATACGAACAACATCCTGAAGGTTGATCGGTGCTTTATAGAGCGGTACAGACCTCACATCTGTTACAACCCTGCCGATCGCCGGTCCATTATCGGTATTAACAATTACCTCGTCATTCTTCTTCAGTGGAAGAGAAGCTGCATTAAATGAGTATACTTTTCCTCCTCTATCGAATTTTACACCCACAATATTTTTCAACCCAGCCAGATCCCCCTTTTTTTCTGAACGGCTATTTAAAGCTACCAGTTAATTTTAAACGCCATCGCTTCTAAAGTCAATGCTTTATTGACATTCCGGTCAATGGCGTTAGAAGCCCAATTAACTATTTTAATATTGTCCAAGATATCATCTCCCGACAATCTATCAGCAACAGATCTGATGATGTCCACGTAATCCTGATTGATCAGACGTTCAGTTCTGGTTGTTTCTTTATAAACCAGGGCATCTCTGTAAAAGGCCCTCAAGACATCAAGCCTGTCGATAATTCCCTTTCGCTCTTTGCCAAATTCTTCTAGAAACGACAAAACACTAATATGATTATTCATACGGCTTTCTGATAACTTAGTCAGAATCTTGCTCCGCAACGTCAAACGAGCACCGCTGCTCATTTCCAATGCCTTTCCAATGCTTCCACCTGATGATAAAGCAAGCACTCCGGCCGAATCAGAAACCATAGATACACGCTCCTGTAAAAATGAAACAATAATTTCCTTCAACAAAGGGGTGAATCTCAAATGTTGACAACGGGAAAGTACGGTAAGGGGAAGCTGATAGGGCCGTGATGTGATCAAAATCAGTATATTGGAGGGAGACGGTTCCTCGAGTGTCTTAAGTAAAGCATTGGCTGAAGTTATATTCATTTTATCCGCATCGATGATGATGAAAATCCTTTTCCCCCCTTCAAAAGGCTTAAATTTCATCTGATTCTGGAGATCTCTAATTTCCCTGATCTTTATGAATTGTCCTTCCGTTTCAATAATCGTGACATCGGGATGGTTCCTGTGATCAGTTTTCAGGCATGATGAACATTTATCGCAGGCATCGAACTCTTTTCTTCCTTCCACACAATTCAAGGCCTTGGCAAATACAAGCGCCGTTGTTCTCTTGCCAATCCCCTTGATCCCGTGAAAGAGATACGCATGGGCAACACGGTTCCTCGCCATTGCGGCCTGAAGGACACCAATTTGTTTATCATGACCGTAAATGTCTATGAAGGACATGAAATTACTCCGCACTCATCATATATGGTTATAAGCCCCCCCTACGCCTCCAGTTATAAAGGGACTAGTCGATTGGCACTGATACATCAAGACAAGGACCTGCTTTAAACGAAAAGAAAAGACTTGAATATTAGCTGATACCATGATACCTTTTTATAAATCAAGCTCATAATCCTTACTGCTATTGTTAGTTGCTGGCGACGATAAGGATGATGTATTGGGAGTCTTTAAGATTGCCACTTACAATGTAAACTCTATACGTTCTCGTCTGCATATAATTATTCCCTGGTTGCAGAGGAACCGCCCGGATGTGTTCTGTATGCAGGAAACCAAGGTTGATGATGATAAGTTCCCGCTGGCTGATTTTGCAGATGTTGGTTATCATGTTATTTTAAAAGGGAAAAAGCAATATAGCGGCGGGGCCATGGCTTCCCTTGTAAAACCGGACGAGGTCTCTTTCGGCCTTGACGATGGCGGTCCGAAAGACGTAGATCGTCTGATCTGCGGGACATTTTCCGGTGTTCCCGTGGTAAATGTCTATGTCCCCCAAGGACAAGAGCGAAGCAGTCCTGATTTTACATATAAGCTCCAGTGGTTTGCCCGCCTCAAGGACTATCTTAACAACTATTATTCGGCATTATTACCGTTAATCTTATGCGGCGACCTCAATGTGGCTCCAGAAACAATAGATGTACATGATCCCGAAAGGCTTCAGGGACATGTCTGTTTCACGCCGGAGGTTTGGGACGCCTTTGCCCTTTTTAAGTCGTGGGGATTGCTGGATATATTTAGAAAACATCATCCAGATCAGCCGGGCCACTACACCTTTTTCGATTACCGTGTTCCCCGGTCCGTGGACAGGGGTCTTGGTTGGCGGGTAGATCATATACTGGCCACACCATCCCTTGCCGACCGCTCTTTGAACTGCACTATAGATATAAAGCCGAGACGTGCCGAAAAACCGTCTGATCACACCGTCTTAGTTGCCAAATTTGACACGGGGGCATGAGTGAAATGAAAGATAAGATTTCTGAGATAATGAAAAACAATAAAGAGGTGGCCCAAATATTTTCTAAGATCGAAATGAAAATTTCATCTCTTTACACTGTCAAGGAAGTTTTTGAAACACTTCTCATCATGATTGAAGAAGAGTTTACCATTCCATTTGTCTGGATTTCCATTACAGATGATGACAAGGGATTTTCTCGAACGAAGAAAGAGATATCGGACCTGATTCGAACATTGCATTCTTCAGAAATATTGAAAGATCGTTTGAACATTATAGGAAAGACAGCTTTCCTCGATCTTATTGCTCATAATGCAACCCCCCTCCTTGTCAACAGTAATTTGAAACCATTTTATAGGCTCCTTCCCCAGAGCAGGAAATTTTTGTTTAAATCTCTTGCGATAGCGCCCATCGCCCTTAACGGTGATATAATCGGCAGTTTCAACCATGGCGATTTCTCCGTGCTGCGATACCAGCCGGGGATGAATACAAGTATGCTCAAACAGCTGGCTGCGAATGTTTCCTCCTGCCTGTCAAAGATCATGGTCTGTGAAGAAGAAGGACAAGAATCTACTTTTTAAGTATGCAGGGTATTTAGTATGAAGAGACGGAGGAAATTGGGAAGAGGAGTAGCATTAGTGGGAGTTGGAATGACTCCGTTTAATATGTACAAGGACAAAGACTCAAAAGACCTGTTCGTGGAGGCTTTTAAGGAAATGCTCACCACTGTGGATAAGGGAATTGATCCGAAGGATATAGATGCTCTCTATGTGGGAAACTTTATCGGCGATTTCCTTGTGCATCAAGGTCATTGGGGTCCAATAATTTCAGATGTCTTAGGCCTGTCACCGATACCTGCAACGAGAACCGAAGGAGCATGCGCATCAAGTGCTCTTGCCTTCAGAGAAGGTGTTTTTGCCATTGCCTCCGGTTTCTACGATATTGTCCTGGTTGGTGGGGTGGAAGAGATGTCTAAACGGACGACAGAAGAGGTTGCCGAGGGTGTTGGGCTGGCCCTTCCACCGTATGCGATGCAGGCTGGTTTTACATTCCCTGCTGTCTTCGGAGCCCTGGCTACGGCTTATTTTGCCAAATACGGGGCATGTCGCGAACATCTCATGAATGTTACAATAAAAAGCCATAACAATGCCTCTTTAAATCCGATGGCACAATACAACGTTTCCATCGCTGATATTATGAATCAGAAGATGGAAGGTATAAGGAAAAAGGGTGGACCTTTGCCTGCATGGAAAGATGAAAAGGATTTTCTTCGTGACCCAAAGGTAAATCCTCCTGTAGCCTGGCCAATAAATCTCTATGATTGTTGTCCCATAAGTGATGGAGCAAGTTGTGCCCTGCTGGTTGCCGAAGAGATAGCCGCAAACTTTACCGATGATCCGTTGCATGTTGTTGGCCTTGGACAGGGAAGCGGTAGAGGCCTGCATGCCGCTATGGATATAACTTCTTTTGAAGCCACAAGACATGCTGCGAAAGAAGCCTATGAAATGTCAGGACTTAAGCCGGAAGATATCCAGTTTGCCGAAGTCCATGATTGTTTCAGCATTGCGGAATTCATTCACATGGAAGACCTCGGATTTTTTAAGCCCGGCGAGGCATACAGGGCGGTGGAAGATGGCCTGACCAGGCTGGATGGTTCGATTCCGATCAATACTTCCGGGGGGTTGAAGTGCAAAGGTCACCCTGTGGGAGCTACTGCTATTGCCCAGATAGAAGAACTCTGGAGGCAGTTAAGAGGTAATGCAGGTAAGAGACAGCTTGCTCACAAGAACCTGAGGATCGGCGGAGCCCAAAGTCTGGGAGGAACAGGGGGTACCTGTACATTTACGATCTTAGAAAGGAGATAATTTGGAGGTTAAAACCTGTGGAGACCAGACCGTTTAGCGACGTATCGTATAACCAATTTCTTAACGAAGATAAACTCATGGGTTGTAGGTGTAAGAGTTGCGGCACTCTTTATCTCCCGCCACGCTCTATTTGTATAGGATGTTACTCTTCGAACATGGAATGGGTGGAGATGGATGGTAAGGGGAAATTGGTTGCCTTTACTGTCGTAAGTGTTGGACCTCCCTATATGGCAGCAGAAGGTTTCAACAGAAAGAATCCTTACTGTGTCGGCGTGGTAGAAATGGGAGAAGGGGTTAAGATTGATGCACGTATTGAAGGACTTGATATGAAAAATCCCGAAACAATAAGAGTTGGGACGCCTCTTACTTTAAAGTTTCTTCATCGCGGAGAAACAGAAAAAATGAAAACCTTTGTGGCCTTTGAGGCATAGATAAATTCTTGAAAAAGTCATCACTTTTACATTTGAAGTCTTATAAAAAAGGAGGATAAATATGGCTTACGAAGACATAATATTTAAAAAAAATAACGGGGTCGCTACAATAATACTTAACAGGCCAGATAGTATGAACGCTATCGGAGGCTGTATACGTGAAAATATATTAGATGCTATACAAGATGTGAAAATGGATGATGATATCAGGGTCTTGGTTTTAACCGGCGCGGGCAGGGCCTTCTGTGCCGGTGGAAATTTAAAAGAAATGGAACGACTGAGCGTTGAAGTAAGTTTGATTGAGAGAAGAAAATTTGTTCGTAGTATCAGCCACAGGATAATACAAAATATCCGAACTTTGGAAAAACCTGTTATTGCTTCAGTAAATGGTGCCGCTATTGGAGCAGGATGTAATATAGCCCTTGCCTGCGATTTAAGAATTGCCTCCGAAAAGGCCAAGTTCTCGGAAGGCTTTGTAAATATGGGTTTGGTTTCAGATTACGGTGGACTCTATTTTCTTCCCCGGCTGGTTGGCCCGGCAAAAGCCTTGGAGTTATACCTTACCGGGGACATGATCGATGCAAGAGAGGCGGAAAGGTTGGGAATAGTAAACAAAGTGGTCCCTCATGATGAACTAGAAAAAGCCACCTATGAGCTGGCAAACAGAATAGCGAAAAAAGCCCCCTTGGCTCTGGGAATGATTAAAGAGATCCTTTACAAGGGACTCAATGTGGATATGGTAACTGAATTGGATATGGAGGCAGATGCCCAGAGCGTTTGTCTGAAAACGGAAGATCACAGAGAAGGGGTAAGGGCCTTTTTAGAAAAGAGAGAAGCGATCTTCAAGGGGCTATAGAGTAACTTCCCCCATTGCCATATACTGTAATAGAAACGCCCCCTTTAGCCACCGGGGGCGTTTCTATTTTTTCCTGCCTGTGTTATTATTTTAAATTTTGCATTTTAGTCGTCGGATATTTATTTCCCCGACTTGTAACTTGCAACTTTCAGTATCACCTTAGAGCTGAAATACCGAGGATATCTCTTCCGATGATCAGGGTTTGTATTTCTGTGGTACCCTCGGGGATCATAGACCCTCTGGCATCTCTGAAATATCGTTCAATGGGAAATTCTTTGGA
>JBAZOY010000027.1:0-28930 GCA_041648505.1 Syntrophales bacterium
TGCTCATCAGGCAGTATGCCCATATCGCAACACCATATCGCTGACAGGCAGTCCCTATATGGTCCAAATAAGTTAGCCGATCCTCATCTGTAAAGAATACGTCAAGCCGGCGATTGCCGCGTTGAACGATGTGATGAGGATAACGGGGAATTACTATCCGGGGTAAACGAGCCATAATGGAGGAGTGAATTACCCCGCCTACAAGGCGGGGCATCTGGGTCAAAAAAACAATATTGCCTCCGCTTCGCTACGGGCTGCCATTCATCCCCGTTCACAGAACGGGGTATTCTGGCAGATTTTTATAAATACATTTCTATTTTTCGACTGTCAACAAGAATTAGTGGCTGTCCCCTATTTGTTTCCTATTTGTTTCGTCCCCTATTTGTTTCCCATCCGCCGCGTCCCACAGCCGGGATTCGATGTTGTTGCCGTTATGATTCATGGTTTCTCCCTGGGACGGTTCTTGGTTGCCATCTATCGGAACAGGGGAAAGCCTCTCGACTCCCATCCTCGGCCAGCAAATCCCGCATCAGTACCAGCCGCTCGTAGATCATGGCGATGAAGGAGTCGGCGCCTTTGCCCCAGGTGTCACGGTAGGCGATTTCTTCGAGGATGTTCGGCTTCTTGGTGAAGGTGTCGCCGCCGATCTGATTAAGGCATCCATTCTGGTTCTGAGGAGCGCTGTGTTGTTGCGGCATTACCAAGACCAATCACCGCTCCTGACTGCGCCAGTGTTTGACGATGGCGTCAACATCCAAGTCATCTGGTCCTTCTCTCCATTCCTTGTAGAAATCGACATCGTCACTATTTGGCGTCGGGTTCGGCTTATCGAACTGCAAGCGCGTGGGCAGAGGCACCGCCTCGCCCAGCACCAACGCTTCCCCGCGGCCAAGGCCAGCGAGCACGCTTACCAAATCCCCTTCGCTCTCCGGCACGAGACTGCGAACATAGCCCTGATCGTCCGGGTTTGTTATTCGGAGGCAGACGAACGTACCGCACTGTGCAAGCACCGTCTCGGACACTTCGTGCGGACGCTGGCTGACAACGGCAAGGCCAACTCCGTACTTGCGACCCTCCTTGGCGATTCGCTCCATCGACTTCCGAGAGCCCGCAAACTGGCTCTCACTAACACGCGGAATGAAGGCATGGGCCTCCTCGCAAACGAGGAGGATAGGAAACTCCCTGTACTTCGGGTTCCAGTAATTGAACTCGAACGCCAAGCGACCAATCTGCGCAGCGACCGTTGGGCGTACATCAAACGGAACTGAGCTCAAGTCGATGACCGTGACGGCCCTCTTCGGCTCGCCTAACCCGACAAAGTCCCGGAGCAGCGCCGATAACGATACCGACGTGTTGCGCATCCTCGGCTTGAGTAGAAAGTCATACCGAAGATCGTTGAGCTTACTTTCCAGCCGCATGAGGAAGCGATCAAAGTCTCCGAACATTGGTCCTTGCCTGTTTCCGACGCGTTCGACGTTCTTTGTGCGGACCTTCGTTAACACCTCATCAAGAGAGAAGTAGATGGGTGTATCAACGGTCACTTTCGCAAGCCTGAGCGGCGGATTTGCGCTCTTGTTCTCGGCCTCTCGCCCCTCCAGCAAGCAGTCACGAAAGAACGCTGTCTGGTTCGTTGCTTCCCTTTCGCCCCGCTCGACAAGGAGATCGCAGAGTTCCGCGTAAGTCATCAGCCAGTATGGAATCTCCAAATCCCTCGCGTCCACGTGGCGGACGATGGTGTCAGCGAACGCATAGTGGCGGCTGCCATCTTCCCTTTTCCAACAATACTCGCCATGCAAGTCGAGAATGATGATATGAGCCTTGGGCATCACCTCCACGGTCTTCTGCACGAGAGAAGCGACTGTCCACGACTTACCCGATCCTGTCTGCCCCAAGATTGCAAAGTGCCTGCCGAAAAGGTTGGAGGGGTCTAGACAGACCTTGAGGGACGGATGTGTCGTCACCTTCCCGACCGAAAAGCCCTTGGAAAGGAATCGATCGAACATCTTGGCAATATCGGCGGCCCCGATCGCGTGGACCTCAGCGCCTGTTGTGGGGTATTGACCGACCCCGCGATCAAACTGCCCTTTGGAATCAATGGACCCGATGGGTGTGAGCCGCGCAATGCGCTTCGCGAAAGGCAGGCGCGCGGTGTCGTCGCCGGGTGTCTCGATCGTTGGGGCCGCCAGTGCTTCCTGCTCGGTCATCCGTGTCACGATGGCGATGATGTGAATGTCGTTCTGACGCACCGCGACGTACGAGCCTATTTGTCCGACCAGAATATCCTCGTCGCCGATGGTAACGGTTGGCACGTGTCCTTGCTCGTCCTCGACCAGTGTGGCGGTCAGAAGGCTTCCCTGAACATCCACGAGATATCCGATTACTGTTGGGCTTGTCGTGGACATAATTCACACCTCTTTAGATAGTCGCGCGAAGCTCCATAGGTCGGAATGACCCGGCCCAATTTCGCCTTTTATTGCACAGCGGGTTTCAGTAACGACAACTACATTTTTCCTAGAGCTCCATCTCGCCCATGCGCCGTCAGTCAGTTCCTTGGTAAAGACCAACAATGTAAAGTTAGTCCGCGCCAGCGCACCTTCGATTACCGCGTTAACGTGTTCGTCTACTAATCCGTAGCCAAAGCACGCAAGCCGGTTGATCGGAACAGCGTCCTGTCCAAGGCACCCACGAAATGCGGACCACAGCGCTGAGTATGGGGGCGTCATGGTCTCGTTCGCTTTGCGCCGTTGTGGCGGAATCATCAATCGCTTCGTTGAAGCCGGAATTGACGAAGAAAAGTCACATCGTCGTAATCCAAGAGAGGTGCACTCGTACCAGCCAAGCGATCCGTGTAGCTTCAACAGATGGATGGGCTTCGTGGTCTCGTCAAACTGACGCCCCTTGTGAGTTCCACGAATCCGTCCGATCCGCTCCTCAAACATAGAAGGATCAAAGTAAGCATGTTCGTGACCACCAAAACCATCACACAGCCGTACCTTTGCGCGCTCGGCAGCTCTCTCGATCAAAGGGTCATAGTTCAGACTAAATACTTTGATGCACGGGGCCGCCTTATGGTTCAGGCGCGTTACGAAGTCAACGTGCAGATCCAGCGGTGGGTTGAGGGGCTCAAATAGTTCTGCAATCGCTGCGGTTACGAGGTGCCGGTGCGGCCCCTCGACAGCCTGTCCGCTGTCAAGCAGGTCAAGCGCGTGCTCAAGCCCTTGTGCTCCGGTGTCGAGTTTTGCTTGAATCTCATCACGCTTCGTCGTATCGGTAATCTGGTCCTTGATTAGGTTCCACATTTGGGATGCGAGTGGATACCCGGCGCCGTCCAGGTATGAGGAGCCCGCTCCAAGCAGGTAGCCGACGCGCTGCCCCCTTATCTGCTCAGCAACCTTGGCCTCAAGTCTGTTTAGAAAATCGGCTATTTCGCTCATATTATTATGCGCCCAACAAATTATTCTAAAGTTTCCGGATAACTCCACGCCCCACGGAATCTTCAGGGCTCTATGCAATAACCATTTATTTGTATGCTTCTTTTCTGTCATGTACAGCGATGATGTCTACGAGATTATTATCGTCATCGATTGAATAAACAATGCGGTAATCACCAACTCTTAGCCGCCAGAGATGCTTATTGCCGACCAATTTTCGACAACCTGCAGGTCGGGGTTCTATAGAAAGATTTTCAATTTTAGGAAAAATCCTATTCACCAGTTTCCCATCGAGAGCTTCCAGTTCTTTACGGGCAGATCGGGAAAAAGTTATCAGGTATTTAGACATGCAACTTGCCTTGTTTTGCCAGCCGTTCCCTGACGGATTCAATAGATTCTCTTGGTTCCTCTGCACGTTGTTTTGAAAGTAAATTATCAAAAAAATCTTCCCAAATCTCACCAAATTTTCTCAGGTTAATTTGCACTGCTATTTTTTGCCCTTTTTCATCTGTAACATATTGTATACCTTGCATAAAAAACACCCCCCTCCCTTATAATAATAACATATTGTACCAGAATCATGACATAACTTTTAATCAGTCTTTACTTTTTTATGTGTAACACCAGAAATAACCCGCTCCGCAGGCGTCGGGATAGTAGTGGGACGCTGTTAACTTATTAACTTTGAAGCAAACTACAACCTTTTGTCTCTGTAATATGTTGCCCTCGAATGACCGCTTTCCGAGGATTGTGGGGGTCAGGTCTTGCTCCGCTATCCTTTTATGATAAGGGAACCCGGGCCTTCTCTCCGAAAAGGTCGAGCCATGAATAACCTATATCTCACCATAATATGTCATTGCCAACCCTGACCCTATTTCCCCCTCTACCTCAGTCCCTTCAATACCTCTTCTATCCTGCCGACAAACTTTTCAGCAAACATCAGGGATTGCTTTGCCTCATCTTCAGAAACAATCCCTACGGTATCATACACGGCCTGGTTCCGCTTCGTGCGCATTTTGTCAAAAAAGTAAACCTCATCCTCATACTTCTCGCCCAAGGCGAGTTCCGTAAATAGGATTGCCGTCTTATGCTGACCTTCTCCGACGGGTCTGAATCCTTCCATATACATAAACGCTCGAACAGCCTGAAGAATCGCGTTATAGGCAATGTTGTATGTCCAGTCGTTGTTGACCCCAAGCATTGCCCTTGCCACTTTCAGATCTCGATGCGCCAGTTCCATTTGCTTCTTGATCTGCTGGTCCTCGGCCTTGAAAGCCTTATAAGATTTTTAGCCACCAATTCTTTGTAGCTCATCCTCTTCTCCCATCAGTACAATTCTCGGCTCGGTCATAACCCGTGCAACAAACGGGTCTTTCTTCTTCATTCGATTCCCATACTCTTTCGCACTATACAATGAGGAGTTGATCTGCCGTCCGAGGGTTCGTTCAGGACCTCTCATGAGGCTCAGGAGATTCTCCATTGAAATCTCCCCGATGACCATTAAGTCGATATCGCTCTTGGCCGTCTCTGTGCCGGCGGCAATAGATCCATAGATGAAGGCATAATCAATGTTCTTCGCCTTAGAGATCGTTTCTTTGAGCGTGCCAACGGCTCCCCTGGTTTTTAGAATAATTGACCTGAGTTCGTCGTACAGCAAATAGGTCCTGTTCAACGAGTAGTATTTCAAATTCCCTTCTTTGCGGCTGATCAGCAAACCGATGCTTTCGAGGTTCCGAAGTTCCCGGCTGATGTTTCCCCTATCCGCTCCTGTATGCTTCACGATTTCACCCAGGTAAAAGGTTTCTTCCGATCGCATAAAGAAGAGCGCGAGAAGTTCTACTCTCAATTTCGAAATAATATTGGGGACAGCCACTGATTATTTAGCCATATCTTTTATTTTGGCTGGTCTTCCGGCTTTACCTCTCGACAGTCTTAATTGAAACTGTTCCTCAAGAACACTGATAAATGCCGCATCACCTAAAGGTCGATTGACGAATGACTCCCGACGAACGGACTCCACAAAGCCATTTTCATCCTTCTCCCTCAAATACGTCTTCCAGTCTCCAACCAATTCCTGAAGCATATTATCTGAACTGATAATCCCAGCCTCCTGCACCTTGCCAATATGGAAAGCTGCGCTTGACCAGCGGTATTCCCAGGCTTCTTTTGCAATGCCCGCACGCACCGGATTCCGCTCTATGTAACGTACTGCCGCTATCAAATGATTCTCATCAAGCACACTGGAACCAAACCGTGCCTGCCATAAATGTCCCTTCCATCCTTCTCGATAATTAATACGCCTTGTATATCGAACATGCGCCTCTGAAAAACATCGAGCCAGCGAATCTATCTCCGAGGGAACAGCAACAAAGTGAACATGATTGCTCATCAGGCAGTATGCCCATATCGCAACACCATATCGCTGACAGGCAGTCCCTATATGGTCCAAATAAGTTAGCCGATCCTCATCTGTAAAGAATACGTCAAGCCGGCGATTGCCGCGTTGAACAATGTGATGAGGATAACGGGGAATTACTATCCGGGGTAAACGAGCCATAATGGAGGAATAAATACATTTCTATTTTTCGACTGTCAACAAGAATTAGTGGCTGTCCCCTATTTGTTGCCAAAACGTAACAATACTCCAAGTTTTTTTAATATTTCGAAAATAACAGTATCAGGAATTTTGTCATAGAATTCTGTATTCCTTATTTTCCAATCAAGACTTTTAACCTGATCGGATAAAACAGCACCTGTTACTTTTAGACCTGAAGGAATATTGACTTCAAAAGGATAACCTTTTACTTGATTAGTTACCGGGCAAAATAAGGCAAGGCCGACTTTACGATTGTAGGAAATCGGTGACAGGACTATAGCAGGACGTCTTCCCGCTTGTTCATGACCTGCTTGCGGATTCATGTTTATCCAAACGGCATCTCCCCTATCTGGAACATAATTGCTCATAATTACCATATTTCTTTCCCCACCGGGGCTCCAGTATCAAATTCGCTGTGAAGGTTATTCTCCGAGACACCTTCTAAAAGCTCATTTAGCGAATATTCTTTTTCCCCAATTAGAGTAATAATAATCTTTTCCTTGTCGATCGCTAAATCTACCGTTGCATTTTGCCTTAGGTTTGCATTAATTGCGAATGATTTGGGAATTCGTAATGCAAGGCTATTGCCCCATTTTTGAATTTTAGTTTGCATATTGCGCCTCCATTTAAAAAAATCATGCCTTCTAAAATGTTTCTACAATGAATATACATCTGATGAGATAAAATTGCAATATCTTTTAGAAGGCACAGAACGTGGCCGCGGCTGAACGGCAGGCCGACGAAAATTTATTTTCGGAGAGCTGGCCGTTCGAGCCGCGTGTTCAGCCGCCGCAGGCAGCGACACGTGGTGACAGACGCGGCACCGTTCGCGGCGCGGCTTTTTGCGTCCGCTGAATTTATTGGTCCGGCGTTCCAATCTTCGTTCAGCGTCTCAGGAAAAATAAACCTTTAAGAAGTCGTCTCTTGAAATTTTAGACTGAGTAAGAATCGTTCGTAAAGTCGACTTTTTTAGGACTGGATGATTCGGAATCGTAAGCGGTGTGCCTGTTCCATCGGGATTTTCCCTCAGCATTGCGATGTGATTCCCCTCCCGGACCAACCGAAAACCAAGTTGCTCCAGAGTGCTTATGACTTTCCGAAGGGGGGCATCTGCTGGAAATTTCGCCATTAAACGGCCACCCGAGCCTCGGCAATGAATGCTTCGAGAATAGGTGGATCGGAATCGATTTCGTCAAGGCCGAAAGTTTCGATATGGAATTTGATGGCTGATTTCACATCCTCCAAGGCAGATTCATAGGAGTCGCCCTGCCCTACGACCACCCCTTTCAAGCCAAGCGGATAGGCAACATATGTGTCGGGATGCTTTTCGACAACTATTTTAAATTGTTTCATTTTTTACACTCCAATGCTCAGGTTATTTTTAATGTTAAGCATTATATCACAAATTTGGAAGTTTGCGAATAAATGACCCTGAAGACGCCGAACGGAGCCGCGCCTTATGCCGACTGTCAACAAGAATTAGTGGCTGTCCCCTATTTGTTCTCTATGTGTGGCAAGAGAGAAGACCATTTTATAAAGTATTCTTAGGTGGGTTAAGAACCTTGCCTCGCCATCCAATGTATTCACGACCTTTTGGCGTAATAGATATTAGGTTGTTTTCGATGATTATTAGGATGTGTGTTTCTAAAGCCGCGATAACCGCGTTTCGTTCTTTAATATCCGTTATAAAAGGCATCCACAATGAATTAAATAGATCTGCAGAAAGGGGCGTAGTCAATGCAGCGATCCAGTCCAAGACTTGTTGTGTTCTTGGTACAAGAAAATAATTAAGATAACTGTATTCCCAAAAATAAGCCCGTGATCTTTCTGTTTGGTATAAAGAAGTCAATGTTTCGATTAACTTAACTCCTTCTTTGTCATCTTGTAACTTGGCTGGCATAGATTCGGAGGATGATTGAGGTTCTGGAGATATTTTATCAACTATGGGTTTTTCAGTAGATAAGCGTTCCGTCTGGGGCATTGAGAACTCAACGCCAGCAGGTAATTTAATTAATCTTTTGAGCAACTTTCTAACTTCATCGTTAAAGAGTATTAAGAAAACAATAATGGCAGTGCAGATTACCATTTGCGTGGAGAGTAAAACCTTGAGAAATTCAATTATAATTTTTATCCATTCCATTTTTTATTCTCCTTCCAACGTTGCGGCTAACAGGCGGGCCAATAGCCCGTCCGTGTTGAGCCGCTGGTTAGGCATAGTTTTTATTTAACAACTTTAAATAGAAATATTATGCCAATACAGATAAATATTAATAACCATACAAACTTTCTAATCCTGGCGCTCTTAAGCCTCATCCGATCTCGAATAAGTATGGGATTGTTTCTTATAAATTCTTCAATGTCCATAGGAACGCCTAATTCCTGAAGTATCTTTTTCTGATCCCTTTCTCGCAATTGTGGATTTATCATATGCCGCCCTGGAGTTGGGAAAAACAGGCTAGCAATATTGAATTCAACAGAGCTTAGCAACTCCCATGCAATGGTTCTTCTTGGCCATTGTTCTAATTTTGTATTATGAGGTCTAACTAGAAACTTGAGAGTCCAGTATGATGTTGCAAATTTGATAAATGGCATCGTTGCCTCTGGGTACAATTCATCAAATGACATATTGAAAAAACTATATACATTCTGTATATCAGAAAATGCATGTCCATTAGCACCATGAAAAATGAATCCTTTGAGAGCAGACTCAAATATCTCTGTGTCAACAGCAGCATTACGATTGCTTGGATCAAAATCACGATTAAGATACTCAACTAACTCAGGGGATATTTTTTTGCCACCGCCTTTAGCAATAAGATCTGTAGCAACTTTAGTGATAACAGAATTGATCATGAACTCACCCCATATTTAAGCCTAACGGAGCCGCGGCTGAACGGCGGGCCGACGAAAATTTATTTTCAGAGGGCTGGCCGTTCGAGCCGCGTGTTCAGCCGCCGCAGGCGGCGACACGCGGTGACAGCCGCGGCTCCGTTCATCCTGACCGCCTGCGGTCAGGATGAACTACTGTATATATGGTTTCCAGATAAATCCCATCTGCCTCTTTCTGTCCGTATAACACGCAGCGTATAAATTTCAATAATACTAATAAATTCAGACGAATAGATCAACAAAACGATTATCTATGTGTCTTATATGGTTTCCGTATAAGACGCATAGGCCCCGTATAGATTCTCCCTTAGTTTTTGGTTTTTTAAAAAATCGAGCGCAGTCGCCATTTATCCCAAAATCCTACACAAACAAAAACGGCTCCCTTACGGAAGCCGTTATATATAAATGGTGGGCCGGGGCAGAATTGAACTGCCGACACTCGGATTTTCAGTCCGATGCTCTACCGACTGAGCTACCAGCCCACTTGAATATTTCAGGATAAATTGTCCGGAAATGAACCTCACTTTTATCAGTGTATTCATTCGATAGAGCCCTTTGGGTTTTTACTGTCTTATAAACTCTAAGAGAGCTATGGAAATTGTACTCACCCGGTGCTCAAAAATCTTTGCTTAACACCTTATGAATCCAATTTTATCTATTTTGCAAAGGTCTATCTAAAAGATCAGAAAGTATATGGTTAAGTTCCGTCTTTTGTCAAGGTGTTTTTCGGTAGAATTCGTTGATGGTATATGGCCAGGCTAGGTATTTGAATATTCTTCTTTTACGACCCGGACAACTACCGTATCGGCGATCTTATCATGCCAGCCCTGTTTTTTCCCGTCGAAGGCTATCCAGAGGAAGCCCAGATACAGGAAGAGGGAGGAAATAATGTATCCGACCCATCTGAGAAAAGCGATACCCAGTGTCATTTTATCCCCCGTCGTTCGCACCACCTTGAGGCCAAGTATCATTTTTCCGGGTGTCTGTCCGGCAATGCCGTGAAAGTATATAAAGTAAAGCATGTAAATAATTATTATTACTATGTAATAAGGCGCGGCAAGACCCTCCATCATTTCCATAAGGCTGACCCCGGGGGAGCGGTAGACAGATCCTGCATGCATAGCCATAAATCCGATAAAAAACAGAACCAGAGAAATAAAATATAGAATAATCATATCAATGAGAAACGCCATCGCCCTTCGCCAGAAGCCACCGTACTTATCCTGTGTCATTTCATTTACCTCATTTTTTCAAGCATCAAGCATTGCCGAAGATGCCTCTTTCATACTGAATGATGGAAAGGATAGCCAGGGCTGCCGTTTCTACCTTTAATATCTGCCGGCCCAGGCCAACGGAAATAAACCCGTAAGTCATGGCTTTGGCGATTTCTTCTTTCAGGAACCCACCCTCCGGCCCAATAACAATGGAGAACTCCCTTACATGCCCTTTATCCTGCAGGACCTGTTTGAGGCCCATTTCAGCTTCCTCTTCCCAGAAGATAAGTTTGAGCGCTTCCCCTTCTGAACGTTCCATTAACTCCGCAAAGGAATGGATTTCTTTTATTTTCGGGACGCTGGGACTGCCACACTGCCTGGCTGCTTCAGTAGCAATCTTTTGCCATCTTGACGTCCTGAGAACAGCCATCTCCGGTGATATGCGGGGGATCGTCCTTGCGGAGGTAAAGGGAACGATCGTGTCCACGCCAAGCTCGGTGGCCTTCCGGACGATAAAATCCATCTTGTTTGCTTTGGGTAATCCCTGGAATAAGGTAATGCGTACGGCTTTGTCGGCGACTCTTTCCTTTTTTACGATCTCCACGGTCACATCACGAGCGGTAAGAGCCCTGATGAGCGCTTCACTCTCAAATCCTTCTCCATCAAAGAGAAACAGACGATCTCCATCTCTCATACGGAGTACGGATTTTAAATAATGCAGGTTTTGCCCGCCTAATTTATACCTTTCTCCCTTCACAACATTTTCCGGAAAGTAGATTCTCGGTATCGTCAATGTTCATTCACTCCGTTTCCGAAGCACATAACAGACCCAATCCCTCCCTATATCAGGGTAGTCCTTTTCCTTGATGATTTTATGAGAGACAAGGCAGGGACTGGTCAAGAAACTCTCCTGAATATCCTGTTCTTCGAGTTCCATTATGCCGGATAGCAGTAAATATCCGCCCGGTTCCACCACGGATATCAAATGGTTGCAAAGTTTCTTTAATATTTGGGCTGTGAGGTTCGCGATAACCAGATCAAATGACTCGCGGATAGTGGAGACATCGCGGTTGATAATTTCAATCCGGTTTTCCACCCGGTTGATCTTCGCATTTTCAAGGGCGATATCGGTAGCTTTTTTATCAATGTCCACGCACACGGCCCTATGAGCTCCCAACTTTACTGAAGTGATACCGAGGATGCCTGTACCCGTACCGACATCCAGAACCCTCCAGTTTTTAATCGTTCTATCGGTCAGGAGGATTTCCTCCATGGCCTGCATGCACATCCGGGTGGAGGGATGCTGGCCAGTGCCAAAAGCCATGCCGGGATCTATATCTATAACCAGGTCCCGCCCCGAAGCGGGGTATCGCTCCCAGGTTGGCTTGATAACGATATTCCTGCCGATCCGAAGAGGTTTGAAAAATTTTTTCCACTGCTCTCCCCAGTCCTGATTGCTAATTTCTTCCGTTGTAAGGCTTGCCTTTTCAAGATGGGGAAATATCCGCGAGAGACTGTCTGTGTATTTCTTCAATGAGGTAAGCTTGTCCTTTACCCTGGCATCACAGGGGAGATAGGCTTTTAATGTCTCCTTTTCCCTTTGCTCCGGTAAATCTTCCGGAGATTGCACGTCCAGTTCTTCCTGAAATACCCCCTTGGCGCCGATCTCCATGACAAAGTTCGACACAGCATCAACCAGAGGGGAAGGTATTGACAATTCAATTTTTAACCATTTATTCGGCATGCTTGTCTCCTAAATAATAGTTAGTCAGGTACATGGACTTGCAATTAAGGTTTTATATCTGCTTTTTGATAATATTTCAAGCAACTTGAATTTTCATCGTCTCCGTGATATATGGTTACATTACTTGTTCACCCGGTTGACGGATCGGCAAAACAGGCAAAATCACAACAGCTTAACCGTTTGACCGTTTTTTAGAATATATGAAACATTCCTGGTGCATGGCGACACAAAAGACAACGAAAACTCCTTCTAACCCTACTTTGGGAGAAGGAAGCCGGGGGATTTTTAGATGAGATACTACCCCGTGTGTCTTGATGTGAGAGGTAAAAAGTGCGTCGTTATAGGTGGGGGTGACGTTGCCGAGAGAAAAGTTAAACGGCTCCTGGAATGCGGCGCCAAAGTAGTCGTCGTCGGAAAGATGTTAACCCCTGTTCTCAAGGAGATGGTAAGAGAGGACAGGATCGCTCATATTGATGCCGATTACGACGAGGCATATATAAATGATGCTTTCCTGGCAATTGGTGCTACAGACCGGGACGAAGTGAACGAAAGAATCTCCCGGCAGGCAAGAAGAAGAAACATCCTGGTCAACATTGTGGATGATCCCGCCCGCTGTAATTTTATTCTCCCTTCTCTCTTTCAACAGGGTGATCTTTCAATCGCTATATCAACGGGAGGCAAAAGTCCTGCCCTGGCCAGGAGATTGAGGGAGGAACTGGAAGGACAATATGGGCCGGAGTATGCCATGCTTGTCGATATCATGGGAGAGATCAGGGAGGAGGTTCTCGCCAGGGGCTGCCCCTTTGAGGATAATAAGAAATTATTTACCGATATAGCCAAATCGGACATTCTCCGTCATATCAGAGAAAAAAACTGGGATTGTGTCAAAAAGATTATCAATAATATTACAGGGATCAATATCACCATAACTGAGAAAACTGATAACTAATGTTTTATGAGATGGATATACTATTATATAAAGTTGCCCTTATCATATATCTTCTGAGCAGCGCCGGTTACATCTCTTCTCTTCTGGTCAGGAGAGTGCTGGTGGCCAGGGTATCTACCTGGTTTCTCGCCGCGGCTTTTACAATTCATACCATCTCCATTTTATTCCGCATCGTGGAGAGAGGACCCTCTCCGGCGATCAGTTTCCCCGAAAATCTTTCTTTTTTTGCCTGGGTCATGACTGCTACTTATCTGGCCCTGCAATTGAAAACAAAAACGAGGGTCTTAGGTACTCTTGTTTCTCCCGTGGTTTTTCTGCTTATGATTTGCGCCTCGATACGCCTGGGAGGGAATATTGTTCTGCCGCCCGTTTTGCAGGGGTGGCTGGTACCGCTTCATGTGGGCCTGTCCTTGACAGGCGAGGCCCTTTTCGCCCTAGCCTCTTGTGCAGGCGTAATGTATCTGATCCAGGACAATTTAATAAAAAGTAAACAGGTAAAAGGTTTTAGCAGGCTTCTGCCCCCCCTGATGGATCTGGATAAGATCAATCATCTCTGTCTTCTATGGGGATTCCCGCTGCTTACCACGGGTATTCTTGTAGGATCGATCTGGGCACGAACAGCCTGGGGGAGCCTCTGGCAGTGGGATCCGAAACAGGTATGGACTCTCCTGGCATGGCTCTTTTATGCCGTTTTGCTGCATCAGAGAGTTGCCCTGGGGTGGAAGGGACATAAGCCGGCACTTTTATCCATTGTGGCCTTTATTTTTCTCCTCTTTTCCTTTGTTATTGTAGGCCTGTTTTTTACTACTGCCCACAGCTTTATTTGACGGCATGAATATCATTCTAATCGGCATGAATCACTTAACAGCCCCCCTTGAAATCAGGGAGAGGCTCTCTTTGCTGTGTGTAAATAATACTCATCCCCTGAAAGAGATGATGAAGATACCTCAGATCAAGGAAGCACTGTATCTTTCTACCTGTAATCGCGTTGAGGCATTGGCCAGTACTGTAGATGCTGAAGATACCGTGGAAAGACTCAAGAGATTTATCTTTCATCATGGCAATCTGTCCGTGGAGGAAATGGAGCGATGCCTTTATGTATATTTTGATCATGAGGCGGTCCGCCATTTTTTCCGGGTGGCATCCAGTATTGATTCCCTGGTTATGGGCGAACCTCAGATCCTCGGCCAGGTTAAAGATGCATATCGCGATGCTGTCGAAAATAAAACTACAGGAGTCTTACTGAATAAAGTCACCCATCATGCATTCCGTGTGGCCAAAAGGGTAAGGACCGAAACGGCAATTGCCAGTAACGCGGTTTCAGTAAGTTTTGCGGCGGTGGAGCTGGCAAAGAAGATCTTCGGTACTCTAAAAGAAAGAACTATTCTCCTCATAGGTGCCGGTGAGATGTCGGACTTAGCCGCACGGCACTTGATAACCCATGGCGTAGATAGAATCATGATTGCTAATCGAAGCTATGATAAGGCGCTTGCGATGGCGAAAGATTTTCGTGGAAGCGCTGTAGAATTTGATCGGTTGGGGGAAATCCTGCAAGACGTGGATATCGTGATCAGTTCCACAGGTGCCCCAGGTTTTGTGATCAATGCACAGATGGTTGCCGCTGCCCTTCACAGGCGCAAAAATCACCTGCTTTTCCTGATCGATATCGCTGTGCCCAGAGACATCGATCCAGCGGCAGGTATGATTGATAATGTATACCTTTACAATATCGATAACCTCCAGGAGATTGTGGATGAGAATCTGAAGAGCCGCGAGAAAGAGGCCGAGAAGGCAGAGGCAATAATAGATGATGAAGTGCTGAGATATAAACACTGGTTCCGCAGCCTGGAAGTTGTACCCACCATCGTTTCCCTGCGGGAAAAAGCCGAAGGCATCTTGAAAGGAGAATTGGATAAATCCCTTGGCTGGATGCAGAATCTCTCCCCCGAGCAGAGGAAAAATGTAGAAATTTTAACCTCTTCCATATTAAACAAAGTTCTCCATGACCCTATTGTTGCTATGAAAGAGGAGAGTCAAAATGGCGGGGTTCTTCCCTACATTGCAGCCCTGCGGAGACTGTTCAAATTAGATGATGGATAGAGAGGAGAGCTTTGCAAAAAGCTCTCCTCCAGGAGAGTATGCCGCAAAAGGTTTTTTAGAGTGCATATCATCATTGACGGCTACAACGTGATCAGACAATCCGACTCTCTGAGGAGATTTGAAAGGATCAAACTGGAAGAGGGGCGCAAGGCTCTCATTCACAGTGTTTCGCTCTACAAAAAACAAAGGAATCACAAGGTCACTGTTGTCTTCGACGGATGGGAGAACGGCTCTCCGGAGGAAGAAAGGGATCGGCAGGAAGGTATAAACATTATCTATTCCCGTAAGGGCGAAAAAGCCGACGAGGTCATCAAACGGATGGTACAGAGAAGGGAAGAGGAGTTCATGGTCGTTACATCGGACCGGGATATTGCTGATTTTGTTACCCACCGGGGAGGGGTTACCATACCCTCCGTGGAGTTTGAAAGCCTCGTTAACAGAACAAACTTCTCTGCTGATAGCGTTTCCATGGAAAACAGCAAAGATATGGATGAAAGTACAACAATAACAAAAGGAACTAAGAAGAAGGGGCCCTCGAAGAGACTGTCACGGAAAGAAAAAGCTTTTCTGTCTAAAGTTAAAAAATTATAGTGGCTCTTACAATGAAAAGCTGTCTTTAGAGTTACGCACAAACTTTGATAAAAAATTTCTCCAGTAAAAACCTCGGATTTTTTATCGTTGACTTTAAAGCGAGATCAATATCTACGAGGTCCTCCAGATAGCTTACTAGGTCATTTAAGGAAAACCGGGCCGAATTTCTTAAGGCATTGTAGATGACATAAGGGTGCTGAACGGTAAGACCTTCTCTACCTCCTTTCCCCCCGGAGTAACCGGTCAACTCCTTGATAAGGGGATAAACCGCTCCCTGGAATTGGCTGTAACCCATAGCGGGATTAAAAAGGGATAGTTTGCCGGAGTTAACGAATATTTTTGCCTGGAGGAGAAGCCTGATTTCCCGTATGACCATCGCCAGGATCATCAGGTGATGAACGTCCTGATCAAAAAGTTCCTTCAGAGTTAAAAGGGCTTTTTCCCGATCCTTTGCAACGAGTGCCTCTGTTAAATCGAAGACCGTGCCTTCCCTCGTTTTTCCGACAACATCTTCCACATCCATATCTTCGATGGTAGTTTTCTCGCCTGCATAGATGATCAGCTTTTCTATTGCTGCCACAGAGTCCCTCAAACTGAAACCCGTCTTTTTACCTATGGCCGCCCATGCTCCAGGTGTAAGTTTCTTCCCCCCTTGCACCAGAAGGTCTTTCGCTGTATCCATCAGCATGCTCTTCTGCTTTGTTTCACCTTTGATCCTGGGAAAGTAGAGGATTTCTCCCTTCTCGGATATTGCTTTGAATAACTTTTTCCTCTTATCCACTGCCTCGGCTGTCATGATAAGGTGATGCCCCTCTGGGAGCCCTCTTCTTAAGAGGTCCTCCAGACGATCCGTATTATCCCTGTATCGTTCCGCATCAAGTTCATGGCTGACACAAAAATCCATGATCCCGGGAAGCCACTTTTCTCTGTTTTTCCCGTCATCTTTTTCAACAGTTCTCTGCCATTCTTCATCAGTAATTTTCTTCCACCCGTCATCTCTGAGATCATCAAGGCTCCAGCCTGCTATCCTCAGAAAAGTCATGAAATAAACGGCTGCTTTGGCGGGACTGCTTTTATGATGGTCACTGATTTTTTGTACCAGATCGGATAAGGTTTTCTTGGAATAAAAAATACGCGTGTTCAAGACTACAACTACTTTTTTCCCGGGGATAAGAGGGGAAGTCAGGAGGGATCCGCAAAGTTTGTCAATATCTTCATCTTCGCCATTTATATAAAAGAGATTCAGCGTTCTGTCATCGGCAGGAAGGATAAGATCGGTGATCTTTCCCAGAGCATCCTTTACAAGGTATTCCTCTTCTCCATAGAGAAGATAACAGGGGGCTGTCTTTCCCTCTCTGAGATTACCGATAACTGTTCCCAGAGTTTTTCCGGCGTCACCTGCCTGTAAGACCATTTGCCAAGCTCAAGCCTTCATGAACCGATACTGAATACACCACATTACTTACTGTTACATCCTGTATATTCGACAAGATGCAAGTAGTGTCGGTTATCAGCGATCACCTGTTCTCGCTTTATACCTGATTTCTATTGTTGTTTATTGTGGCATTTAATAGGCTCTTCTTCGCTGAACCTTAGCATATCTTCTGCGTGCTTCAATAGCCTTGCGCTTTTTCTTAACAGAAGGTTTTTCATAAGCTCTGCGTAGCTTCAATTCTTTGAATAAACCGCTCTTGGACAATTTATTCTTAAGAATTTTTAAGGCCTTTTCCACATCGTTATCAAATACCTTTACTTCCAAAATATTCCGTCCCTTCTTATATTTTTTTTAAATAGTATTCACTAAAAACCACACACGTAAGGTGTACCCAAGTTTTCTTTACTCGCCTATTTATATTAGGTGCAGGCACAAAAAAAGGGCAGTACAGCCTCTCTCGCATTCCTTACCGTGCCGTAACCTACCCTTGTTGGACCTATGAAGTTAGATCACTCCCCTTACTTTGAGAACTATATTCTTTAATGCCGCTAAAAACTCCTCGTTTTCCTTATGATTTCCAACCGTTACCCGCATGCACCTTTCCGCGATTCCAAGAGTATTGAAAGCTTTAATTAGAATACCCTTTTCGAGAAAGGTAGAATATACACTATCTAAATCAAAATCGCAACTAAAAAAAATAAAATTTGCTTCAGAAGGATATGGATGAATCCCTTCCACCTCTTTAAGTGCCTCGAAGAGTTCTTCCCTCATGCCGATAATTTCCTCTGTCTGCTCTAAAAAAGTTTTTTCATTGTCTAAATAAAAACCAGCGGCTACTTGCGACAGAGCATTGATGTTATAGGGAAGTCTTACCTTGTCCAGTTCGTGTATCAGAGGGGCAGGACCGACCAAAAAGCCAATCCTCATGGCGGCAAGTCCTACCTTGGATAGAGTCTTTAAAATTACGAGGTTTTCATACCTGCTTAAAAACGGCAGAAAGCTCTTCCCGGAAAAGGGGGAGTATGCCTCGTCAACAACCACAATACCCTTTGCTTGCTCAAGGATCGTTTCTATCTTCTGCCGGCTGAAACAATTACCGGTGGGATTGTTGGGATAACTCAAAAATATTAATGGAGTAGTCTTTGTCGTGGCAAGGTGGCTAAGTATGACGTCCAGATCGAGGTCAAACGAGGCATCGAGGGGCACACCAATGACCCTGTGACCGTTGTTCAGAGCAGAGATCCTGTACATGGCAAAAGTAGGGACAGGAATAATGACGTCCATGATCTGGCCTGTTAGGGCGGTACAGAGGATCTGGATCAGTTCATCCGACCCGTTACCGATCATCAGCATATCCTCTTCAACTCCGTAATATTCAGCAAATCTGGCCCTGAGCCGATGCGAACCTGCTTCAGGATAGCGGTTCAATTCAATCTTCTTCATCGCTTCAAAGATACCGTTCTTCAGGGAAGCGGGGAGCGTAAACGGATTTTCATTAGCATCAAGCCTGATTTTACAGGCTGGAACTTGGGCGGGATAGGCCGTCTGAGAGAGTATTTCTTTTCTAATCAGGTCCTTAAAATTCATTCCCTGTCACCTTTCCTTCCAAATTCCACCTGTCGGTCGAGTATTTATTCCTCAACAGGTGCGCCTTGATCTCTTCTTCTAAAGTAGTCATATCTTGTTCCTCAAACCGGACACCCAGCCTCTCCTCGGCACCTTCCCGTACAACATTACAAAGCATAGCTATATCAATCGGTTTGAAGGGAAGAAGCCTCCATACCTTCACTGGAAGTCAATCGTCCTCCGCTTCCTGGGCCACGAAATCCTGGTATTCCCCCGCATTGAGAAGGTCATCAAGCTCCTCCATTTTCTTCATTTCAATAACGCTCAACCAACTTGTATCATAAGGGTCGGAGTTGATAATGCCGGCGTCGTCAACAACATCTTCGTTGATACTGATAACTTCTCCACTTACCGGTGAGATGACTTCAAAAAAATCTTTTACCGATTCTATATTTCCTAAGGGATCGTCCCGTTCCACATAAGAATCTTCCGGAGGAAGTTCGATGGAGATGAGCTCTCCCATCTTATCCTGGAAATAATCTGTAATACCAATGGTAGCCAGATTACCATCAACCCTGACCCAGATATGTTCGAGAGAGTAAAGTAGATCATCTGGAAAAATTTTCATATGATAGCATCCTGTTATTATTAATTTAATATTTTGAAATCCTTTAATACTTTTGTCAGGACTTCACAACCGTTTTCTTTTACCACCACGGTGTCTTCGATTCGTATTCCCCAAAGACCGGGGATATAAACACCAGGTTCAATAGTTAATACCATGCTGGCCTCAAGAACAGCTTTTGATTTAGCCGCTATCCGTGGCGCTTCATGAACATCGAGGCCCACTCCATGACCCGTCCCGTGTGAGAAATATACCCCCAGGCCCCCCTCCTCAATACAAGTCCTGGCTACACGGTCAATCTCACTGCACGGTACACCGGCTCTAACAGTGTCCAGCGCCCGGTCATGGGCATCTTTGACAAGTCTGTAGGTCTCTTTTTGCCTGTCATTTGCCTGTCCAACAACAAATGTACAACTCTCATCGGAATGGTAACCTTCGTATACCGCTCCGCAGTCAATCACTATAAAGTCGCCATTTTCAATTTTGCGGGTTGACGGGACAGCATGTGGTAAGGCAGTGTTTGCGCCCGATGCTACAATCGTCGCAAAAGAGACCTGTTCTGCACCGTTATGTCTCATCCTGAATTCAAGTTCGAAGGCAATGTCTCTCTCTCTGACACCCGGCCTGAGAAGATCTTGAATAGAAGTAAGTGCCCCGGATGATATCTCGGCCGCTCTCCTGAGCAAAGCAATTTCTCTCTAATCCTTGATAGCCCTGATAGTGTCGATCTCATCAGATACGGGTTTTAACTTCAGTCCCTTCAAGCTCTCTTTTAACCTTGCATAGGTGTCATAGCTTACCGCTTGCGCCTCAAATCCGACAGTTTGCGAGCCGTTATACAGAATAGCGGTTGCGATTCCTTCTATCTTATCCTTGTATTCAAAGATCTCCACCCCTTCAACTTCCTGTTTCGCCTGGGTTACATAACGACCGTCAACCAGCAGCAATGCCTGATTCTCTCCGATCAAAAGGGCACCCTCGCTACCTGTGAAACCAATCAAGTAACGAATATTTTTCATATCAAGGAAAAGAAGGACATCAACCCCAAGGCAGGAAAGTTTGGACCGCACACCCGATATTCTTTCGGGAGGCAAAGCTAACCCACGTTTTACATCTTTGTATCTTATCAATACTTTTCAACCATCTCGCAAGTTTTTTTAATCATTTCCGGGTTTCTGCCGAGGGAACAACTGTCCCCCTTAACTTCCGCCATCGATAAGAATTCGTCTCATTCTGGAAGGCTCCTATAGTCAGGAAACATTTTCTTTTCGGGGGATTAAATTAAAAAGATTAACAAATACCGAGGGAGAATTAACATGGCAGATATAGCGTGTCAAGGAAGAAATCTTCCTCAATTACTTCCCGGTTGCAGAACTTGCAGAGAAAGAAAAAACTTGTTTTCCCCAAAAAGGTTTTTTAATATCCCCAACAATGTTATAGAGAACTTGACAAAATCTTGGAAACTGTATTCATAAGGCGTGAATTATATATTTTCAGTACCCGCAGCACGACAAAAGCACCGCCTGAATGCGTAAGCATGATTGTTTTTTTGCAGTAACGCGAGCTATGCACGATCGCAAAAGATTTTTGAGTAATGATGGGTTCAATTGCCCAAACTCACTTGTATATGAAGCACTGGGAGACGTCTTACCATGGCCAGAAATCACGAACCTAAGATTTTTTTGTTTCTAAGCCAGATACTGGGCAAAAGAATCTTTGATTCTAAGGGCCGGTCTCTGGGAAAGATCGTGGACCTGGTGGCTAACCTGACTGAACCGTATCCGTATGTTACTGATATCCTTTTGGCTCCGCGAAGCGGGAGAAAGCAAATGTTTCTCCCCTGGCAGAGGATTACTGATGTTAATAACAAAACCGTGGCCTATCCTGTCACGCCGGATGATTTTCGTGAACCTGTCCTTCGCGAGAATGAAGCTTTGCTTAAGGATGCCCTGCTGGACAAGCAGGTTGTTGATACCAATGGGGCAAAGGTTCTCAGGGTAAATGACCTCCACTTTTTAAAGACTCTTAATAACCTCCTTCTGGTACATGTGGATGTCGGTTTTCGTGGCTTGATGAGACGAGTGGGACTGGAAAGACCTTTGGATCTTTTTTTACGCTGGTTTTTTGACTATACACTTTCCGATCAATTGATCTCCTGGAAATTTATTCAGACCCTTGCTTCTCCAGATCTCCTCCGGCTCAAAGTTACCCAGAACCGTCTCGCGCGACTTCATCCCGCAGACCTGGCCGATATTATTGAAGAGCTTGATATTTATAAGAGGACTGCCGTATTTCAATCTCTTGATGTGGAAACTGCTGCGGAAACCCTTGAGGAAACAAGCTCGGAAATTCAGGTAAGCTTGATTGAGGACATGGAACCAGCGGAAGCTTCCGATATTATCGAGGAAATGTCCCTTAGTGAGGCGGCTGATCTATTGGGAGACCTGCCACAAGACAGAGCAGAAGACATTCTCAAGGAAATGGAAGATGAATTTGCTGAGGATGTCAGAGAATTATTGGTGCATCACGAGGGAAAAGCAGGTGGGCTGATGACGACTTCTTTTTTGCGCTTTGCCCCCTCAGCGACCGTTGGTGAGGCTATGGATTGTATCCGCCGGGAGGCGGAAGATATGGATCTAATCTACTATATTTATGTAGTTGATGAAGAAGAAAAACTTTCCGGTGTGATCGGTCTTCGTGAGCTCCTCACAGCTCCTTCTAAAACCAGCCTTGGCGAACTGATGCATACGAGAGTTGTCTCCGTAAATCTTGATGAAAAAAAGGGACAGATCGCTGATCATTTTGCCAAGTATGGCCTTCTAGCCATACCGGTTGTGGACGAAATGAACAGGATCAAGGGGGTAATTATCTTTAAAAATCTCTTAGAGGTAGTTGCTCCTCAACTGGGACAATAGCCGGGGAATTAAGGTAAGGGTAAAAGTGGCTTTCAATATTTTGAAAATAAAAACTACAGCTTTCCAGAATATTTCCAGACTGAGGCTCTGGAAATCGCTGGGGATTTTCTTTGTCCTTATCGGCCCTGGTATAATTACCTCTAATGTTGATAACGATGCCGGTGGCATTACCACATATTCTCTGGCCGGTGCTGACTTTGGATTGGAACTTCTGTGGCTCTTGATTCCTATTACCCTGGCGCTGATTATCATTCAGGAAATGTGCGCCCGTATGGGAGTAGTCTCAGGGAAGGGGCTTTCGGATCTTATTCGGGAGCGCTTCGGTGCTAAAATAACCTTTTATTTAATGATTGTTCTCTTCTTTGCAAATCTGGGCAATACTGTTGCAGAATTTGCAGGGGTGGCGGCAAGCATGGAAATATTCGGCGTAAGTAAATATATTGCCGTACCTGCAGGGGCCGTCTTTGTCTGGTGGCTGGTAGTAAAGGGAAACTATAAATCCGTAGAGAAGGCTTTCCTGGTTGCCTGTCTCTTCTACCTTTCTTATATTATCTCCGGCTTTATGGGTAAACCGGACTGGAGCGAGGTCCGGTCTGCAGTCTTGACACCAACCATACGATTTAATTACCCTTTCCTTGTCATGGCGGTAGGTATTATTGGGACAACGATTGCCCCGTGGATGCAGTTTTATTTGCAATCTTCCGTTGTTGATAAAGGTCTCAAGGTAGACGATTACAACTACACCCGGATGGATGTAATTTTGGGTTCTCTGACCGTCAACATAGTTGCGTTTTTTATTATCTTGCTCTGTGCTGTTACTCTCTTTCACTCCGGAATAAAGATAGAAAACGCCAAAGATGCTGCCCTGGCGCTGGAACCCCTGGCAGGGACATATTGTTCATTGTTATTCGCATTTGGTCTACTCAATGCCTCCCTGTTTGCCGCTTCCATCCTGCCACTTTCCGCAGCTTATACCATCTGCGAAGCCTTCGGCTGGGAGTCAAGCTTGAACCACAAGTTTGCTGAGGCACCACAATTTTATGGCCTTTATTTCCTGATGATCTTTCTGGGAGCCGGTATAATACTTTTACCCGATATGCCTTTAATCTCTATCATGTTTTACTCCCAGGTGATCAATGGCGTACTCCTTCCCTTCATTCTGATCTTTATGCTTCTGCTGATAAACGACCGGCGGGTCATGGGGCACTATACCAACAGTTTATTTATGAATGTCGTAGCCTGGCTGACGGTTGCCTCCCTGATATTCCTCTCCGGTGCCATGGTTTTTGCTTCTCTGATATGAAAAGATATAAAGAGTTTTTGCCTTTACGCTGTGTCTTTTTCAATCTGTACCTGGATTAGAAGGAGGCAAAAAAATTATGAATTTCTCGTTTTTCCTAAATCTTTTGCAGATCTGGTGAAAAAGTAAAACCTTCTGTGGTAAATATCAGCACAACAACGGTCCGGGTACAAGTTAAAGATAAAGAATTTATTGACTTTGGGGCACTAACGTAGGGCTTGGCCCAGCCTATTCCATCGGACACCATGCTGTTCCTTATCCCATGACCAGTAGATTATAAAGGCTTTTCCCAGAACATCTTTCAAGTCCACAAAACCCCAGAATCTGCTATCGTAGCTCTGGTCCCTGTTGTCTCCCATCATAAAAAGGGATCCCCGAGGAACGGTAACCGGTCCGAAATTATCCCGGGGCTGGATCGAGCCGGGAATAATAAAATAATCGTCATAGACCCCGTGGGTGTCGCTATAGGGCAGGCTATTTAAGTAAATTTTCTTGTTCCTGATTTCAATAGTATCACCTCCAATACCGATGACCCGCTTTATGAAATCCTTCGACCTGTCTTCGGGATATATAAACACTACAATATCTCCCCTTTTAGGATCGCTGATGGGGATGAGCGTCTTTCTAAAATAGGGTATTTTGATGCCGTAAATAAATCTGTTCACCATGATATGATCACCAATTAACAGGGTAGGCTTCATAGACCCTGACGGTATCTTAAATGCCTGGACAATAAAAGACCTGACGAAAAAGGCAACCAGAATGGCAATTACGATAGCCTCTGCGTATTCCCGAAGTTTGGATTTTGATTCACTCATAAAGTTCTCACGAATATACATTTAACAGGACAATAACGGTCATCGCCAGGGCAGAAAAACCTTTTATCATTATTCCTGCGATTCTTCCCATCATTGCTCTGTATCCGGTCCTGAAGAGAGGTTTAAGCCTGTACTGCCGGATTATTTCTACCGCCAGCATACCGACCAGGCCACCTAGAAAAAGCCCGGCAATAATACCAAGTCCGAGGAGAACAGGAGTCAGCAGTATAGCACCAATAAAGCCGCATACAACAGAAGTCCAGACCATTCTCTTTGACAGCCCGAATCTGGGTGCACCAGCCATCAGCGGTACAAAATCGCTGGCTTCCGCCAGTAAAGTAATGATAATCAGAGCAGCAATAACCTTGCAACTGATGCTCTCAAAACCGGTACAAAGGGCATAAATAACAACATCAAAGAGAATGATAACCGTCCCCGGCAAACCAAAAATAGTGGAAAAAACACCCAACAACAGCACGCTAATAAAAATGGTCAATCCTGTAATCGCAAGGGGAGACAACTTACTTTTTCCTTTTTACCCGTGAAGGCCTTATGTTTTCCCACGCCAGAACGATGGAGCTTGCAATAAATATACTTGAATACGTGCCAACCACCACGCCCACCAGGAGGGCAAAGGCAAAGTCGTGAATAACCTCCCCGCCGAAGATAAACAGAATAGCTACGACAATAAAGACCGTTAAAGAGGTCAGGATTGTCCTGGAGAGCGTCTGATTGATACTCGCATTAATGGTATCCCTCAGCTCCTGCTTAAGATGTTTTCTGGCGTTTTCCCTGATCCGATCAAAGACGACAATGGTGTCATTTATAGAATAGCCGACAATGGTTAATAACGCGGCCACAATCGTCAGGGTAAACTCTTTATTCAGCAGAGAAAAAACGCCGACAGTAATAGCGACGTCGTGAACCAGGGCGAGTATGCCACCGACGGCATGGCGAAATTCGAACCGCCAGGCGATGTAAATAAGCATTCCGATCCAGGAAAAAACGAGGGCCATGATTGCTTTATTCCTCAGATCACTGCCGACTTTGGGCCCCACAACCTCGACTCTCTGTATCTCGAAGGTCCCTTGACCGTAGGCTTTACTCAGGGCATCTTCGATCTTCTGTGAGAGGTCATTAAGATTAGAAGAGAGGCTTACCGTCCTGATAACAACATCGTTCGTACCGAATTGTTGAATAATGCTGTTACCGAGACCAACTGATTTGAAGACATCTCTCAGATTCTCCGTTGGTGGTTCCTTCTTAAATTTGATCTGAATCAGGGTACCTCCGGAAAAGTCAATGCCTAAATTGAGACCTCCGTGCCAGATAACTGAGACGATGCTGATAATAATCATTAAAAGGGAACAGGCAAAGGCGATCTTCATCTTCCCCACGAAATTGACATTGGTTATTGGTTTTATAAATTCCATTCATCTCTCCTCTGAATTTTCCTTACCCTTGTCAGGACAAGCCTCAAATACTGATCGTTTTGATTCTTCGATTCCAGACAAAATAGTCAAAGATGATCCTCGTGACAAAGACAGCAGTGAACATACTGGTAACGATTCCGATAATCAGGGTAATGGCAAACCCTTTTACCGGTCCCGTCCCGAACTGGAAGAGGAAAAGGGCAGCAATCAGGGTTGTTACATTAGAATCTAAGATAGTAAGAAAGGCCTTGGCGTATCCGGCTTCCACAGCGGCCCGAGGTGTTTTCCCTGTCCGGAGTTCTTCTCTGATCCTCTCAAATATGAGAACATTGGCATCCACCGCCATTCCAATGGTCAGAACAATGCCGGCAATGCCGGGAAGTGTCAGGGTGGCCTTAAAGGCCACCAGAGTACCCAGGATAATTACTATGTTCGTGATAAGCGCCATATTGGCGACAACACCCGACAGTTTGTAATAGACCACCATAAAGAGGATAACCAAGATACCTCCAATGATCGTAGAGGTGATACCCTTATCGATGGAATCCTGCCCCAGAGACGGTCCCACTGTCCTTTCCTCGAGGATGTTGACCGGTGCCGGCAGAGCACCCGCTCTCAAGACAATTGCCAGGTCCCGGGCCTCCTCCATGGAAAACGAACCTGTGATCTGTGCCTCTCCTCCGGAGATCCTCTCCTGGATCACCGGTGCAGAATACACCAAGCCGTCAAGAACAATGGCCAGTCTTTTTTTCACGTTCTCCGCCGTAATACGGTCGAAGTCTTTTGCTCCCTGGCTATTGAATTTTATGGCTATATGAGGCTCACCGAAACGATCACTGATCTTCACCTGTGCAGACTCAAGAGAACTGCCGGTCATAAGGGTCTTATTCTTCAACAGGTAAGAAACATTATCTCTACGCCCCGTTCTCCCGTTGTTAGAGTAACCCTCGGTCAGGACACTTCCTTCAGGGATATTCCCCCGCTGCGCTTCATCCGGACTATGTTCCTCATCAACAAGTTTAAATTCTAAAAGAGCCGTTTTCCCGATAAGGTTTTTGGCCCGGGTGGTGTCCGTGATTCCGGGAAGCTGGACAATGATGCGATTATCGCCCTCGGGAATAATTTCCGGTTCGGAGATACCGAATTGATCAATCCGGTTCCGTATGGTTTCGAGGCTTTGTTCCACGGCAAGTTTTTCGATTTCAAAGACACGCTTATCTCTGATCTTTAAAGAAACCCTTTCCCTTCCCTCAATCGTCTCGGAAGATGCTATTTCAAGATCGGGATAATTGTCTTTGAGGATTTTTTCCAATCCGCCTCTTGAGACAGCCTCCGGCAGTTCAAGGATAATATTACCCTTTTTCTGTTCAATCTGTCTGAAACGGACTTTGTTGTCCATTAAGGTTTCCTTCAGGTTATTTGAGATCCTCTCCATCGTGGTCTCTGCTGCTTTGACCGTGTCAACCTCCAGAACTAAATGCATCCCCCCCTGAAGGTCGAGGCCCAGGTGAATTTTGTCACTGGGAAAATAGTTTTTCCACGGGGAGGGAATATCGGATATAAGGGATGGTGTCAGATAAACTAATCCCGCAAGGGAAGCGATTACCGCAATGACAGTCCTTATTCTTATACTTTTGAACATAATCCTCTTCCTTTCAAAATTACTCCCTTCCTGCCTTTTGCAGGACAGCACTGATAAAATTTCTTGAGATCTTTATCTTTACCTTATCGGCAACCTCAAGGGTAACAACAGCATCTGTAATTCCTGCAACTTTCCCATGTATACCTCCTGAGGTAATCACCATATCACCATGGCTGAGATTTGCCTGCATCTCCCTGGTTTCTTTCTGCTTTTTTTGTTGAGGCCTGATCAGAAGAAAATAAAAGATGGCGAACATAACACCGATCATAATAAGAAAACTCATATCGCCTCCCTGAGCTCCGCCCCCACCTGCCCCCATGGCATAGGCCAGATCTATCATTACCTGTTCCCTCCTTTATATATTTATTTATTAGCTATCAGCCCAAACAAATGGCTGATCACTTGTGGACTGACTTTTCAAGAAGTTATTTCTGAAGGCCGCATATTGACCATTGCTTATCGCCTTCCTGATCATCTCCAATAAATGCATATAGTAACGAATATTGTGGATCGTATTCAAGATCATGGCCAGAATTTCTCTGGACATAAACAGGTGCCTTAAGTATGCCCGTGAGTAATGTCTGCACGTGTAACAGTCGCAGGAACTATCGAGAGGCGAATCGTCGTCACTGTAACGGGAATTTTTTATAACAATCTTTTCACGATTTGTAAACAATAATCCGTTTCTAGCGCAACGGGTAGGTATCACGCAGTCAAACATATCAATGCCTTGATAGACACACTCTACAATATCTCCAGGCATGCCCACCCCCATAAGATACCTCGGACTGTCTTCCGGAAGGAGTGGAGTGGTACCTTCAACGATCTCCATTAACATCTCTTTCGGCTCTCCTACGCTCAATCCTCCAAGGGCATAACCATCGAAACCGAGACATGTGGTTTCCTCTACCCCCCGTTTCCTTAGGGCAGGATAAATTCCCCCCTGGATGATTCCAAAGAGAGCATGGGGGGCATTGTCCTTCTTTGCCTTCCTGCTCCTTCTTGCCCAATTAAGTGTAAGATCCAGCGATTTTTCGGCTTCCGCAAAGCTAATAGGGTATGGTGTGCATTCGTCGAGACACATCATAATATCGGAGCCGAGGGCCTCTTGAATCTCAACTGCCTGCTCCGGGCTGATAAATTGTTTCGACCCATCAATATGAGACCGAAAAAGCACCCCTCCCTCGTTGATCTTTCTCAGATTACTAAGGCTGTATATCTGAAAGCCACCACTGTCCGTGAGAATCGGACCGCTCCAGTTCATAAATCTGTGCAAACCTCCCAGCCTGCTAATAATTTTATGCCCGGGTCTGAGATAGAGATGATATGTGTTAGAGAGAATTATTTCCGCGCCTAACTCTCTCACCCATTCAGGCAGGACGGACTTTACCGTACCTTGGGTGCCTACCGGCATAAAGACAGGGGTATCCACATCCCCGTGTGGTGTGAATATCTTTCCCAGCCGTGCTCGAGAAGTCGGGTCCTTTTTGAGCAAGTTAAATTTATATTCATTACTCATCATCTACAAGTTACGAATTACAGGATCAGCATACAATCCCCATAGCTGTAAAAGCGGTAGCAATCATTTATTGCCCGCTGATACGCTTCCTGCATAACATTTTTACCGGCAAAGGCGCAAACAAGTAGAAACAGAGACGACATGGGGAGATGAAAATTGGTAA